>JBILEP010000047.1:0-10806 GCA_044352045.1 Cyanobium sp.
CTGGAGAGGCGGGGGGCACAAGCGATATAGGCGCGAGAACGGCCTTCCCCAGCGTCCCCATCGGCGGGGCATAGGCGAGCGGCCCGGTAGCCTCGGATGACAGGGTGAGCAGGGGCGTTGGCGGCGCAGCCGCGAGATCGGCGGGCGAAACGCCGGCGAAAGATCGGCCGCTACCCCTGCCTGGGGTTGAGACAATATCGCTGAGGGGGATCGCGGGTTGGCCAAGAACACTGACTTGACGCTCGGGGATCTGGTCGGGCCAGTTGCGCACAACTTCGGCAAAGGACTGACTGCCGTTTGCATTGCCCGTGAAATATTCATCCTTGATCCGGAAGAAAGAGTCGATGATTTCAGGAGCTAGATTTGCGTTGATCCGGCGATAGGGACCCCAGATATTGGGGGCTTCATCGCCTTGCAGAAAAGACCGGAATCGATCTTCGTTCCAGCTCCACACACAAGAGCCTTCGCAGGCAGGGAAGAGGGTGCTACCCGCGATCGCGGGCTCCTCGGGTGTGACGAGAGTCAACTCGCCAAGGCCTTCGCCGCCCCCGCTGAAGCCGCCAAGCCGAAGAGTGCTTTCCTGAAGGCTGATCGGTTCCTGGCTGTAAAGAGCGATGCCGCCCTGGAAATAGGCGGAGAGGGGATCATCGTCGGGCACCTCTGTATGTGTATCTAGCGTTGCATTGCTGATCAGGAT
Organism: Cyanobium sp.; assembly: GCA_044352045.1. GTDB lineage: Bacteria > Cyanobacteriota > Cyanobacteriia > PCC-6307 > Cyanobiaceae > Cyanobium. The sequence continues at coordinate 698 of JBILEP010000047.1, forward strand.
TGGTCCTGAGCTCCAGGCATTCACCATTCCTCCGGTTGCCGGTTTGCCGCTGGAGTCCTGGGAGCCTGGGCCGCTGATCGATTCGAGGCGAGCGCCGCCGCTGATTTCAAGCGGGTGCGTGCGAGCAGTATTCACCAGGCGAATCATGCCACCAAAAACATCAGGGGGGCTTCCGCTCCCCGCCATGCCGCTTGCAGACAGCAGGCTGGTTTCGCCTGTGACTGTGAGACCAGCACCACTGAAGATACTGATCAGGCCACCGAGTAAATTGGCGCGCAGTCTGTCGCTGTCGTCGAAGGCATCCACCCACTCGAGTGGATCGCTTCTGCCAGACAGATTATACATGGATAAGCTGCCATCGCTTCCGCTTTGTTCGGCTCTGAGTTGAGAGTTTGTTATGCTGATCCCTTCTTTCGCCGAGGTGTTGGTCAGCGTGATCTCGCCTCCCTGGAAGGCACCGATTCCCAGTCCGTTCACGAGCCTCTCCCAGGAGGCTTGCCCTGGATTGTCAGGATCTTCGGGGCTGTGGGTTGATCGGGCAGCCAGCGTGCTGTCTGTGATGCGGATGCCCTGCGCACTGTTGAGGCGGATGTCACCGCTGCCCACTCCGCCGCTGGCGCTGAGGGAAACACGGCGCAGTTCCAGCCCCCCCTCACCCTCCGCAGCTCGGGATCGGAGCAGGATGTTGCCGGCCAGGTTGTCGCTGGCATCCGCTTCGATCGCGCTGTCCTGGAGGGAGAGTGTTTGCCCGGCATCGGCCACCACCATGCCGCTGGTGTCGGTGAGGCGGATCTCGCTCCGGGGAGGCTCTCGCCGGGCCTGACGCAACGGGGCCAGGTCCTGGGTCGTGCGCAGCAGGCTGCCATCAAGCAGGCTGAGATTGCCCTTGCTGAACAGGCCGATGCTCGGGGTGTTGGGCGTCGAATCCTCGAGCAACGGGATTCCCCAGAGATCCACTTCCGTGCGCAGATCCTCCGGAAGGCTCACCCCCACATCCAAACGGCTGCCGCGAAGGGTGAGAGCACCCGCCTTCGCCTCCAGATGAATCTTGCCCTTGGGGGCGGTGATCTGGATGCCGTTCCCTTCGATCGCGCCGCTGCGCAGGATCACGCTTCCGGCCTCCAGCGTGCCCCCCGCCAGACGGAGCTCGCCGCGGCTGCCGGCATCGGGATCGGCCTTGTCCGGCAGCGGGCGTGTCGGCGCCGTCATCAGGCGGATCTGCCCCCGATTTCCAGGTGCGCCGCCCCTGGCGGTCACGTTCTCTAGTGTGAGGCTCTCATCGGCCTGTGCCGTCAACGTTGCTCCCTCCAGGCGGCTGGAGCGCAGCTCCAGCTGGCCCCGGCGGTCCAGGCCCATGGGAGCGAGGGCATCAAGCAGAATCTGCCCTTGCCTGGTGTCCACGAGGAGTTCACTGTTCGCCAGCGTCAGCCTTCGCCCGGCCTTGAGGAACAGAAGGGAATCGGTTGTCGCGCTGAGCCCTTCGGCCGTCAGATCAAGGCTTGCCCGGGCGTTGAGCTGCCGGGCGGTCAGCCGGCTCGGCCCCTCCAGTTGCAGGTTCCCCGTGCTGAGGATGCCTTCAGCGGCGAGCCAGATCTGGTCTGCCTGCACCTGGAGATCCCGCCCCACCAGGTCCCCCGCCGCGCTCACCACCACCTGTTGAGCGCTGAGCCGCATGTCCTCCAGGAGGAGCGGGCTGGGGCTGCCCGCCGCGCCCGGGCGCGAGCTCAGGAAGAGTTGCCCCTCATCCCCCTGCGAAGCCACCGTCATCGGCACCCGTACCTCGCCTCTGCGCAGCTGGCTGGCCCCCGTGGCCCGAATCACCACGCTGCGACCCTGAAGATCCGGTTGATCCAGGCGCAGACTGGGATCCGTGGCCGTAGCTTCCCCCGCCTCCAACTGCAGACGGCCTGGGCCGCCTGCCTCCCCGGCTGCCATGCGCAGGTTGCGTGCCGTGAGGGGTCCTGTGCTCCGCAGCCACACATCCCCGCCGCTCAAGGTCACGGAGTCCAGTCGGGTGGCAGTCGTTGCGCCCCCCGCGCTGCCGGTCCGCAGCAGCACGGCCCCGGAGCCGTCCGGCCCTCCGGCGCGGATCCGCACGAAGCGCAGATCCCCCGGGCCATCGGCGGCGATCACCACCCCCGAGCCTTCGAGATCCGCCTTGTTCAGGCGCAGGCTGGCCTCGCCCGCTGGCCCCGCCCCTGACCGGAGCTCCAGGCGTCCGGAGCTCCCGTTCGCTTCGGCCCGCAGGTCCGTGGCCTCCAGCGGGCCGCTGCTGCGCACCCGTACATCCCCTCCCGTCAGGCGGACGTTCCGGAGCTGGGTGACGGCCCCATCGCCGCTCTCGCCAGCATCCAACTGGACCCCCCCCGGCCCCGCGGCGCCGCCGGAGCGGGCCTCCACCTGCTGCAGCGCCAGGCCGCCGGCGCCCTCCAGCTGAACGCTTGCGCCATTCAGGGTGGCTCCGGTCAGCTCCAGCCTTCCGAGGCCCCCACCCGCCACCGGACCGGAGCGGATCCGTACCAGGTCGTCGGCGCTGCCGGTGCCGGCCTGCGCGTCCAGCCCCTGCAGGGCGATCGGGCCACCGCTGAGCTGCACGCTCCCCCCCGCCTTCAGGGTGGTTCCCACCGAGCCAGGCTCGCTGCGGATCGGCCCGACGCCGCTGTGGAGCAGCAGATGGCGATCCACCGTGAGGCGCCCGCCGGCGAGCACGATCGCGCCGCTGCCGGTGGCCAGGGTGTCGCCCGTCAGGCCGCCCCGGGCCAGGGCTTCGATGTCGAGGCTGGGGGCATCCGCCCCAGCCCCCAGCCGATCAGCCAGGCCCCCCACCGCGTTGAACGCGCCGCCGCCGATGCGCAGGCTGGGGGCGGTGGAGAGCAGCAGGCTGGTGGCGCCCTGGAAGCGGGCGCCGTTCCCCAGCCAGAGGCCGCCCGGCGAGAGCCAGAACAGATTGGCCGCGCCGCTGAGCCGCAGGGGCGCGCCGAAGAAGCTGCCGTTCGGATGGCTTACCCCCACCACCACGTTGCTGCGGCCGCGGCTGTCGAGCTCCACCCGCTGGATGCCGGCGCGGGTGTCGAACTGGCTGAAGCGGTGGAAGAGGTTGGGGCCCGCGGCACTGCCCCCCTGCACGCTGCAGACGCCGACGCTGCAGCGGCCCAGGGCGGTGCCGTTGACCCGGGTGCCGAGGCCACCGGCCGCCACCTGGGCGGAGGCGACGCCGGAGCCGGTGAGCAGGAGGGCCAGGGAGGCCAGGGCCGCGCCGCGGAGCATCGCCAACTCCTCCAGCAAGCTTTGGGTGTTCCCATTCTGGGGAGCCTGGCGGTTTCGGGTTGTCGGGATGGTCACGTCTCCCAGGCGGGGACGGGGATGCCGGAGTCGGCCAGGAAGTGGCCCACCCGCTCCCGCAGATCGCGCCGATCCCCCTGCCAGCTCTCCCGCAGGCCGGCCGGAGCGGCGGGGTCGGCGGTGAGGGGTTCCAGCCAGCGGCAGAAGCGCTCGCTTTCGAGGTAGCCGTAGCGGTGGGGCCAGGGGTGGGCCTCCCAGTAGTCGTTGAGAACGGGCTCGAGCCGTTCGGTGAGGGCGGCGATGGTGCGGGGCAGGTTGCGCACCAGGGGCGCGAGGCGATTGGCGCGGTAGAGGCTGCAGGTGCATTCCATCGAGGGATGGTTCGCCGTGGCGAGCACCTGGCGCCGCTCCCGCTCGTTGAGCTGGTAGCGCTCCGCCAGCAGCTCAGGGTTGCGGCGCACGGCGACGCAGAGGCGGGGGGAGGCGGTGATCTCGGCGAGGGCCTGCTGGAAATCGCTCAGCATGGGGCTCCTGTGGGGGCGGGGGAGAGGGCGCAGGATTGGGCGAGGTGATGCATGCGTTCGAGTTCGCCGCGCACGCCCTGGCAGCCGATGAATTGAAAATAGGTTTCGTTGTATTCGAACGTGATCGCCCGCAGATTGGGGCAGCAGGGCAGGAAGGAGCGTGCCATCGACCAGACGGCCTCGGGGGTGAGCTGGGAGTGGCTGTCGGTGTAGGTGCCGAACAGCTCCTCACCGCCCGCCAGGTGCACCTCTTCGACGGCGTCGGGGTTGAGGGTCGCGAGATAGCGCTCGACGGGCATGCCGCCATTGCGGGCGGTGACCAGCAGGTTGTGCAGATCGAGCAGCACGCCGCAGTGGCCGTGGCGATGGAGGGTGTTGAGAAAGGTGGGTTCGTCCATCTCCATCTCCTCCAGCGGCGTCAGCAGGGCGGGATTTTCGAGCAGCAGGCGCAGGCCGGTGCGCTGCCGCAGGCGTTGCAGTTTGTGGCTCAGGAGCGACAGGGACTCGATGTCGTAACTCACCGGCAGGGCCATGCCGCCTTCGCTGTGGGCTTCGGGGCCGCGGGGTGGGATCAGCACGTTGAGGTGTTCGGCTAACCAGGCGAAGCCGCCGAGTCGATCGCCCACGTGGGCGATCGCGCCCGCCAGATCGTCATCGAGGGGGGAGGCGCTGGGGAGGGAGAGGCTGAAGCTGTGGCCGTTGAGCAGGCGTCCTTCCCGCAGGCCCGCTACCGCCTGCAGGAGGGAGGCGGGGAAGGCGAAGCGCGCTCCGAAGGGAGAGTGGGCGCCGAGATCGTTGAACATCTGCCCCGGATTCACCGACAGGTGCTCCACCAGGTCGGAGACCTGCTCCATCACTTCGGGGGTGGAGGGGTTGAACAGCAGGCCGACGCTGGGGCGGCGCTGGGGCTGGGGGTTCATGGTGGGCTTCGGGGGGTGGCCGGGGGGGAGGTCCTTCCCGGGGGGGAAGGACCGGCGGTGGATTCAGAAGCGGCCCAGGGGGGCGTTGAGCACCGGATTGACGGCCGGATTGTTGACGAGATTGAAGGGAATGCCCTGCACGCAGGCGCCGCAGTTGAACGGGCGGATGCCACCGAGCGAGCCGAGTTTGGCGGCACTGCCTCCGGGGAGGGGGACGGCCAGGGCGGCGCGGCCGATCGCGTAGGCAACGCCACCGCTGACGGCTTGCAGTTCGTCGTCGCTGAGCAGTTCGCAGTCGAGCGCTTCGGCTGGCTGGGAAGGAAGGTTGGACATGATCAGGCTCCGGAATGGAAGGGGAAGGGGCGTTGGTCTCGCCCCTGTGAATCGATCGTCTGCGGGATCGGCGAGCGCCCCTGTGACCGGCCTCGGCCGGAGCTGTGATTCGTCTCACAGGAGCGTGGGAGAATGGGATTCAGAGCGTGTTTCCATGCCTCCGTATCCGGCTTCTTCCGCGGCCCTGGCGCCCGCCGATCTGGCCAAGGTGGAGCTGTTCGCGGCCCTGGAGCTGGAGCAGCAGCAGCGGTTGCTGGACAACCACCGGCCGCTGACGCTGGCGGCGGATCAGACGGTGGTGCTGGAGCAGGACGAATCCCAGGGGATTTTCCTGTTGCGCAGCGGCATGGTGAAGGTGCGCTGCTTCGACCTGCAGGGGGAGGAGACGGTGCTGGCGCTGCTGGGGCCCGGGGAGGTGTGCGGCGAGATGGCGGTGCTGAATCCGCAGGGGCTGCGCACGGCGGATGTGGTAACCCTCACCCCCTGCAGCCTGGTGATCCTGCGGGCCGGACCATTCGCGGCGCTGCTGCGCAGCGAGCCGCGGCTGGCGTTGGCGCTGGCGCAGCTGCAGGCGAAGCGGCTGCAAACCTTGAACCGTCGGCTGCGCTTGCGGGCGGGCGATGCCACCCTGCGGCTGCTGGCCACGTTGGTGGAGCTGGCGACGCGCACCGCCGTCGATGCGGTGGCCACCGACCCGATCCCGCCGTTGCCGCAGCGGGAGCTGGCCAGCCTGGCGGGGCTGGCACGGGAAACGGCCTCCCGCACCCTGGCGAGCCTGCGCCGCCGGGGCCTGGTGGCGGACACGCCGGAGGGGGGTCTGCGGCTGCTGAACCCGGACGATCTGCGCCGGCGGGGGCTGCTGGGCTGAGGGGCGGGGGCTGGTGAAGCGCGCCGGTTGCGGCAGGCTGGGAACTCGCCGCGGCGCCCTGCCGATGCCCCCGCTCCCCTCCCCCCTGCGTTCGATCGGCCGCTCCCTGGCCGCGGCGTTGCTGCTGGCGGCGGCCCTGCCCCACGCGCCGGCGCCGGCCCAGGTGCAGCTGGCCTGCGGCGGCACATTGCTGGAGGCGCGGGGGATGGCGGAGGTGGAGCGGCCGATGCGGCTGCTGCTGTTTTCGTTGGGCCTGGAGGCGGAGGCGGCCAGCACGGACGCGGCGCTGGGGTTGCTGCAGGCGCGGCTGGCGGCGGTGCGCAGCGGTTTGCAGGGGTTGGCGGTGGAGGAGCTGCGGGTGAGTTCGCCGAGCACCTGGCCGCGCAGCGATGGGCGGGGCCGGCCGATGGGGGTGCAGGCGGGGCTGCAGGTGAGCGGCCGGTTGGAGCCGCAGCGGTTGCAGCCGTTGATCCGCCAGATCGGCGCGCTGCCGGGGGTGCGGTTGTCGCCGGTGACGGCCCAGGCGGATCCGGCCCAGGACCGGGCGATCCGCCGCCGCCTGCTGGAGGCGGCCTATGCGGACGCGCGTCAGCAGGCGGGCGAGGTGGCGGCGGCGGTGGGCCGCAGGACGCTGGAGCCGCTGGAGGTGCAGCTGGACGGGGTGGAGGCGCGGCCGATGCCGATGATGGCGCGGGCGGACGCGGCGCCGCCGCCACCGTTCGATCCGAGGGAGCTGGCGCCGCCGAAGGATCGCCTGAGCCTGCTGGTGAAGTTCTGCGCCCGCTGAGGGGAGTGGTTAGCCCTGCAGGTAGGTGCTCTGGCCGAGGCTGGCCTCCAGGTGGGCCATCAGGCGGCGGGCGTCGCTGATCGAGAGGTTGCCGCGGGCGATGGCGGCTTCGCTGGCGATGCGCAGGCGTTCGAGCAGCAATTTGGGGTCGTGTTCCATCACTTCGAGCACCTCGGCGTTGGTGTCGCCGCGCACCACGTGTTCGATGCGGTAGCCGCCGCCGTCGTGGAGGCGGATGTGCACGGCGTTGGTGGAGCCGAAGAGGTTGTGGAGGTTGCCCATCACCTCCTGGTAGGCGCCGGCGAGGAAGAGGCCGATCCAGTAGGGCTCACCGGGGCGGAGGGGGTGGAGTTCGAGCAGGGATTTGTCCTGGCCGCGATCGATGAAGCGGGCGAGTTTGCCATCGGAATCGCAGGTGAGATCGGCGAAGGTGCCAAGGCCTAAGGGGCGTTCGTCGAGGCGATGGATGGGTAGAACGGGGAAGAGCTGATCGATGGCCCAGGTGTCGGGGGCGGAGCGGAACACCGAGAGGTTGGCGTAGTAAGTGCTGGCGAGGGCGGCCTGCAGGCGGCGCAGGTCGTCGGGGATCTGACCGCCGGGGATGGCGCTGAGCCGCTCGCCGATGGCGCGGCAGCAGGCCCAGTAGAGCTGCTCGGCCAGGGCCCGTTCGGGCAGGCCGAGGTAGCCGAGGCGGAAGGCGGCGAGGGCGTCGTCCTTGAATTTGATCGCGTCGTTCCAGGCCTCCTGAAGCGGTTCGCAACTGCCCGGATCGGCGGGATCGCAGGCGACGGAGCGCTCCACGGCGGCGAGGGTGTCGCGCAGGTTGCGCACCATCAGCGGCTCTTCTCCCACCGGCGCCGGGATGGCGGCGGGCGCCTGGCCGGCGCCGAGCACGTCGAACACCAGCACGGAGAAATGGCTGGCGATCGCCCGGCCGCTTTCACTCACCAGGGTGGGAACGGGCACGCCATGGGGCTGGCAGCATTCGCGCACGGTGGCGACCACGTCGTTGGCGTAGTTCTGCAGGGAGTAGTTGGTGGAGGCGGCGCTGGCGGTGCGGCTGCCGTCGTAGTCGATGCCGAGGCCACCGCCCACGTCGAGGAAGCCCATGGCGGCGCCCTGGCGGGTGAGCTCCACGTAGATCTGCCCGGCTTCCTGCAGGGCGTCCTTGAGGACGGCGATGTCGTTGATCTGGCTGCCGATGTGGAAGTGCAGCAGGCGCAGATCGGCGAGCAGGTTGGCGTTGCGCAGCGCTTCGACGGTGGCGAGGATTTCGGGGATGGCGAGGCCGAACTTGGCCCGTTCCCCCACGGAGCTGCCCCAGCGGCCGGTGCTGCGGGCGGAGAGCTTGGCGCGGATGCCGATGAAGGGTGCGGCCCCCAGATCCCGGCTGGCGGCGAGGATGCGCTCCACCTCGTCGGCCTGCTCGATCACCACCACGGGCCGGCGACCGAGGCGCCGGGCGAGGATGGCGGTTTCGATGTAGCGGCGGTCTTTGTAGCCGTTGCAGATGAGCAGGGCGTCGGGATCGTCGAGCAGGGAGAGGGCGATGAGCAGCTCGGCCTTGCTGCCGGCTTCAAGCCCGAAATGCCAGCGCCGCCCGCTGGCCACCAGTTCTTCCACCACGTGCCGCTGCTGGTTGCACTTCACGGGGAACACCCCCTGGTAGCGACCGGCGTAGCCGTACTGGGCGATGGCCCGCTCGAAGGCGGCGTGGAGCCGTTCGAGCCGGTCTTCGAGGATGTCGTCGAAGCGGATCAGCAGCGGCAGGGAGAGGTCACGCCCCTGCAGTTCCCGCACCAGCTCCACCAGATCCAGGCTGCCGCCCCGCTCGCCGCGGGGCTGCACCATCACATGCCCGCGGGCGCTGACGGAGAAGTACGGCTCCCCCCAGCGATCCAGCCCATAGAGGGCGGCGCCGTCGGCGGCAGACCAGGACTTCACACCGCTGGGGCCCATGGCTGCCGGGAGGTTGGGGGGAATCTACTCAGGGGGGTGGGGAGGTTTTTTGGGGGGGAGGAGGAGGAGGTCTGGGAAGGGGATGCTTCAGCTAACGCTGCCCCTCAGTGGCAGTCAGGCAGCCTGGGGAGTCGCAGCTGGGGGCTGGTGGCAGCCTGTCGACGCGAGGGGCCTGTTGGAAGGAAGAAGATTGAAAATCAGGTGTCGACGTTGTTGTTATAAGCATCTGTCAGGCATTGTCACTGGCTGCCTGGGCAATGCTGGTTGTTATAAAGTTGTTGTACATGGAAACCAGTGCCTCTTCTTCCTTATTCATGGGCAGGCTACAGGCTATTTCCAGGTAGCGCTGGGCTTCAGTAAATGCCTGCTGAAGAATAAGCGCCTTGGCGTAGAGTAAATAGTATTCCGCCTTCAACGGGCCAATGGACAGCAGCTTAGAGGTAACCAAATTGTATTCGTCGTGCAGTATATTTTCCTCCAGGATGTTAAGGTAGGGGCGGAAGATATTTTCTTCCAATGGTCTGATGGCAAAAGCCTCGCGCAATGCTTCTAGCGCTTCAGAAATAAGCCCGATTTCCTTCAGAGCGACACCTTTGTTCCTTAGGATTAACGCCTTAGTGCCAGGATTTCCAACCGAGAATAATCCGAGGCAATCACTGCAAAACTCATGAAGAAGTTCATAATTCTTTAGCTCAATCAACGCATCTGCGACTCTCCCAAATACGATTCTATCGGGACGATCTATGACCAGTCGCATTGCTTCCCTAAGCAGGGCATCACGTTCTCCAGCCTGTTGCTCTGCTTGTAGAGCCAGTAATTCTATCCTTGCACTCAGGCGCTGCGGGTCTATGGCAACAGACTTTTCGTAAAGATGTATAGCTAGCAGATATCTCTTCCGGTATCGCATAATGTCGCCAGCTCTCTCAAGATCTTTGCCACTAGCCTCTGGAGCTTCGAGAACTCTATTGCAATAAAAGACAGCCATTCTTGAATTATCTGCTTCCTCGGCTTGGCCCACAAGATCCGCGACGCTAAATTGGTCAATATCTTTTACCACATTCATCATAACACCGAGGTCAGATTGGATGCTATTTAGTTGCCGTGTTGTGGTTTCATAAATCTGTGTAAGGCTGCTTTCCTTTGAATTCAGATCATTGGTGAATTGTGTGTATAAACTATCGATCTCATCAAGACGTTTTTGCTGCACCCCAGAGCTTAGGCTGATCTCGGCAATCTGCGCTTCCATGCTAGATCTGATCTCGCCGATAATTGAATACACAAACTGCTTTGTTAATTCAGTATTTTCTCGCTTTAAAGATCTATATTCTTTTACGACAAAAATGATAAAATACAATATCGCGATTGTAATTACAGCGGATGGTGCTTGTGCCACGAACTTGGCAAAGGCATTCTCGATTGGAGATGTGAGTGCCATT
>JBILEP010000367.1:0-2618 GCA_044352045.1 Cyanobium sp.
TTCGAGGTGCTGGTGGAGGGGCGCCAGGTGGTGGAGCTGCCGCTGCTCTGCAAAGACTTCATCCTCAGCCCCTATCAGCTTTATCAGGCCCGGGCAGCCGGCGCCGATGCGGCCCTGCTGATCGCCGCGATCCTCAGCGACCGGGATCTGGCCTATCTGCTGAAGGTGGCCCGCGGCCTGGGCCTGGCGGTCTTGATCGAAGTGCACGATGCGGCCGAATTGGAGCGACTGCTGGCCCTGGACAACCTCTGCGGCGCCGGCGAGCGTCCGCTGATCGGCATCAACAATCGCGATCTTTCCACCTTCCAGGTAGAGCTGGCCACCAGTGAGCGGCTGCTGGAGCGTTACGGAACCGCCCTGCGGGAGCGGGGCGCCCTGGTGGTGAGCGAATCGGGCCTGTTCACGCGTGACGACCTGGATCGGGTGCTGAGCGCTGGGGCCGACGCGGTGCTGGTGGGCGAGGCGCTGATGCGCCAGCGCGATGTGACCGCGGCGCTGGAGACGTTGATCGGCGGCTGAGGCGAGGATCGCCCGCTTCAGCCGAAGACATGGCTGCCGATGTGGCGCAGCTGCACCCAGGGCGCCAGCAGCACCTCGCCACCGGCCTCGCGCCAGATCCGGCAGAAGTGGTAGTCCTCGCCCATCAGTTCATTGCTGTCCGGATCGAGGCTCAGGGAGAAGAAATCCAGGCTCTCCTCGCCCTCGAAGCGGCTGTTGTTGCGGTAGCGGGGCACCCGCGGCGCCAGGAGCTCGAATGCATCGCGGCGGATCAGCATGAAGCCGGCGCCCACCGCGGCCACGGACTTGAGCCCCTTGGCGTTCAGCCCATCCCCCAGGGCCAGCGGACTGTCCGGCAGCGGCACGAAGGCCATGGAGGAGGCCCAGCGGGGCAGCTCCTCCAGCGAGGCGCCGGCCACGATCCCCTCGCAGACGCGGCCGTAGTCGAGGGTGCGGCGGGGGTAGGCGCCGCAGACCAGCGGTTCGTCGAGCGCGAGCAGCCGGGGCACATCGAGGGGATCGAACTGGATGTCGGCGTCGATGAACAGCAGGTGGCTGGCGCTGGAGGCCAGGAATTCGTGCACCAGGTCGTTGCGGGCGCGGGTGATCAGCGATTCGTTGAACAGAAAGCGGAACGACAGCGGCAGGCCCTGCTGTCCGCACTGAGCCACCAATCGGCAGAGGGAATCGGTGTAATGGCCGTGACAGACGCCCCCATACATCGGTGTGCCGATGAACAGGTTCGGGTGATCAACGGACATGGGCGGGCTGCGGCGACCGCCCCAGTATGGGGAGAGCGGCCAGGCTGGATCCGGCCCAGCGGCCATGAAAAAACCCCCGCCTGGGCGGGGGCCTGGGACGTGGCGGGGAGGGGGCCGGAGTGCCGGGCCGCCGACCGCTGGGTTCAGACCTTGCGGCTGTAGAACTCCACCACCAGCAGTTCGTTGATCTCCAGCGCCACCCATTCGCGCTCGATCCGGCCGGTGACCTTGGCGGTCAGCTTGGCTTTGTCGAATTCCAGGTGGGGCGGGATGTTGGCCAGGCCGGGGAACTCCATGTTGGTTTCCGCCAGCTTGCGGCTGGCCTTGCGTTCGCGCACCGCCACCACATCGCCTGCTTTGCACTGGTAGCTGGGAATGTCGACCACCCGGCCATTCACGGTCACGTGCCCGTGGTTCACCAGTTGGCGGGCGCCGGGCACGGTGGGGCCGAAGCCGAGGCGGAAACAGATGTTGTCGAGACGGTTCTCGAGCAGCTTGAGCAGGTTGGTTCCGGTGGAACCCTCCTGGGCACGGGCTTTCTTGACGTAGCGGACGAGCTGACGTTCGGAGATGCCGTAGTTGAAACGCAGTTTCTGCTTTTCTTCGAGACGGATCGCGTATTCGGAGCGCTTGCGACGGGCTTGGCCGTGCTGACCGGGGGGATAAGCCCGCTTGGCGGACTTACGGGTGAGACCGGGAAGGTCTCCCAAGCGCCGCGTGATCCTCAGGCGAGGGCCGCGGTAGCGAGACATGGAAACGGGGGTGGGGGAACAACGGGCGGCGGCGCGCCATGCTGGGGATGCCCCCCGCACGCCAGCGGTGCCGGACCGATCCACCATCCTAGAGGGCGGCCCATCCCCTGCCCCCGCCGTCGCCCTCGCCGGCCCGCGGGCGGCCCTGGACGCGGCCCTGGCGGCCCTGCTGCTTGCCCTGATCGGCGCCTATCGCCGCTGGCTCTCGCCCCTGCTGGGGCCCCACTGCCGCTTCACCCCCAGCTGCAGCGCCTACGGCCTGGAGGCGATCCAGCGGCATGGCCCCTGGCGGGGAGGCTGGCTCACCCTGCGGCGCCTGGGCCGCTGCCACCCCTTCACCCCCTGCGGCTGCGATCCGGTGCCCGACTGATGGCGGACCTGCTCCTCTACACCCGCGCCGGCTGCTGCCTCTGTGAGGGGTTGGAGGAGAGGTTGCGGGCGCTCGATCCAGCTCCGCCGCTCACCGCGCTGGATGTGGATGCCGACCCCGTGCTCCAGGCCCGTTGGGGCCTGGAGGTGCCCGTGCTCGCCCTGGCCGCAGGGGCCGGGGAAGGGGCACCGCGGATCCTGCCCCGGGTGCCGCCCCGCCTCGCCGGGGAGGGGCTGC
>JBILEP010000001.1:0-28437 GCA_044352045.1 Cyanobium sp.
GATGATCGCCTCCGACCTGCAGGGAGTGGGCTATCGGGTGCTCAACACCGACGCCCAGGCCCTGCTCCAGTCGGCGGCCCGCCAGCGCATCCAGCTGGGCCAGAAGCTCACCCGCGGCCTTGGGGCCGGCGGCAACCCCACGATCGGCCAAAAGGCGGCCGAGGAATCCCGCAGCGAGCTGCAGCAGTCCCTGCAAGGGGCGGACCTGGTGTTCATCGCCGCCGGCATGGGCGGGGGCACCGGCACCGGCGCGGCGCCGATCCTGGCGGAGGTGGCCAAGGAATGCGGCGCCCTGACGGTGGGGATCGTCACCAAACCCTTCGGCTTCGAGGGCCGCAAGCGGCTGCGCCAGGCCGAGGAGGGCATCGCCAAGCTGGCGGAGCACGTGGACACCCTGATCATCATCCCCAACGACCGGCTGCGGGATGCCATCGCCGGCGCCCCGCTGCAGGACGCCTTCCGCGCCGCCGACGACGTGCTGCGCATGGGGGTGAAGGGCATCAGCGACATCATCACCAAGCCCGGCCTGGTGAATGTCGACTTCGCCGACGTGCGCTCGGTGATGGCCGATGCCGGCACCGCCCTGCTGGGCATCGGTGTGGGCTCGGGCCGCTCCCGCGCCAGCGAGGCCGCCCAGGCGGCGATGACCAGCCCCCTGCTGGAATCCGCCCGCATCGATGGCGCCCGCGGCTGCGTGATCAACATCAGCGGCGGCAAGGACATGACCCTCGAGGACATGACCACCGCCTCGGAGGTGATCTACGACGTGGTCGATCCGGACGCCAACATCATCGTCGGCGCCGTCGTTGACGAATCGCTGGAGGGGGAGATTCACGTCACCGTGATCGCCACTGGCTTTGAAAGCGGTGGGGCCTATCGCCCGGAGCGCGCCGCCCCAAGCTTCGCCGAATCGCTCACCACCACCGCCGAAGAGCGCGGGGCGATGATCCCGCCCTTCCTGCTCAACCGCCAGACCCGCATCGACTGAGCGGGGCCCCAGCACGGGCACCTGGCCAAGAGGGTGACCCGGAGTCCACGCCTGCCCTGAGCATCCCGTGTGGCTGCTCCCTTCCGGTCCTGACCAGATTTGGGCGTCCGAGCCGCGTGGGTCCGAGTCGTGCCGATGCTAGCAATGGCTCGGTCCGCCCTCCGCCCGTGCCCCAACGTCCCGGTGATCTGATCCTGCGCAAGCGGGCGGGCCTGCCGATCACCGTGCTCACCGCCTGGGACGCCCTCTCGGCGGCCTTGGTGGCCGAGGCCGGGGCGGATGCGGTGCTGGTGGGCGATTCCCTAGCGATGGTGGTGCTGGGCCACGCCACCACCCTGCCGCTCACCCTGGAGGCCATGCTGCACCACTGCCGCGCCGTCGGACGGGGCCTGGAGGCCGCCGGAGCGCATCGGCCGCTGCTGATCGCCGATCTGCCTTTCCTCAGCTACCAGTGCGGCCTCGACGAGGCGATGGCCGCCGCTGGCCGGGTGCTCAAGGAAACCCCGGCCGCCGCGGTGAAGCTCGAGGGCGCCGAGCCGGAAACTCTGGCGGTGATCGACCGGCTGGTGCGCCACGGCATCCCGGTGATGGGACACCTGGGCCTCACCCCCCAGTCGGTGCATCAGCTGGGCTACCGACGCCAGGCCGCTGATCCGGCCAGCCAGGAGCGGCTGCGCCGCCGGGCCGAGGCGCTGGAGACGGCGGGCTGCTTCGCCCTGGTGCTGGAGCATGTGCCCGGGGAGGTGGGCGGCGACCTCAGCGCCGCGCTGGCGATCCCGGTGATCGGGATCGGCGCCGGCGACGGCTGCGACGGCCAGGTGCGCGTCACCGCCGACCTGCTGGGCCTGACCCAGCGCCAGCCCCCCTTCTGCCCCCCCCTGCTCGACGGCCGCAGCCTGGCGGTGGCGGCCCTGCGCAGCTGGATCAGCGCCCAGCAGGCCCCTCCTGCCACCAGGCCAGGATCTCCCGCAGCACCGCATTGCTCAGGGCCAGCCCCTGCGGATCCGTGAGCCGCCAGCGGGGCCCCTCGATCCGCAGCAGTCCCTGGTCCCGCCAGGGCGCCAGGCGCCCCGCCAGGGTTGCCAGCTGCTCGGGGGCCAACCCCGCGGCGGCGGCCAGGTCACTCAGGTTCACCCCCTCCCGCCGGCGCAGCCCCACGAGCAGCCGCTCATCGAGCGGAGGGCCTGGTCTGGCGGGCGGCAGGCGCTCCAGCCCTGGCTGACCGGCCGCCAGCCAGGCCCCCCAGCCCTCGCGCGTGCGCGGTCGCGCCAACCGGCTGCCCCAGGGGGCTGAGGTGGCCCCCATGCCGAAGCCCCACCAGCCGGCGCCGCTCCAGTAGACGCGGTTGTGGCGGGAGGCGTGGCCGGCCAGGGCGTAGTTCGAGATCTCGTAGTGGCCATAGCCGGCGGCGGCCAGCCGCTCCGCCGTGCGCTCCATCAGGTCAGCGGCGAGATCCTCCTCCGGCAGGGCCAGATCACCACGCCGCTGGCGTCGCTCGAACACCGTGCCGGGCTCGACGATCAGGTCATAGATCGAAAGGTGGGGGGCAGCGCTGGCGATCGCCCGCTCCAGCTGCTCCTGCCAGGCCGCCAGGTCCTGCCCCGGCAGCCCCTGAATCAGATCGAGGCTCCAGCTACGCAAAGCGCCGCCGCGCTGGGCCGCCCCCAGCCAGCCGATCGCCTCCTCCAGATCGGCGGACCGGTGGCGCCGGCCCAGGTCCGCCAGCACCCGGTCGTCGAAACTCTGGCCCCCCAGGCTCACCCGGTTGACCCCGGCCGCCAGATAGCCGGCCAGACGCTGGCGATCGAAGCTGGCGGGATCAAGCTCCAGGCTGATCTCCGCCGCCGGCGCCAGGCCGTAGCGGACTCGCAGGGCCTCCAGCAGGCCCCCCACCTGGGCCGGGCTGAGCAGGGAGGGGGTGCCGCCGCCGAGGTAGACGGTGGAGAGCGGCGGACCGGGCGGGGCGGCGGCGATCTCCGCAGTGAGCTGGCCGAGATAGGCGGGAATCGAGGCGGAGCGCTCAGCGTCGGCCCGATCCCCGAGGGGCACCACCGGAAAATCGCAGTAGAAGCAGCGGCGGTGGCAGAAGGGAATGTGCAGGTAGGCGGAGCGCGGACCGGCCGCCGGGGCGCTGGCGACGTTCACGGGCGGTAACCCCGTCCTGGCAATCCGCAGGAGATCGGGCATGCTGCCCAGCTGTAGCGATGAGCCGCCACGAAACCCGGCATGGTGGACCCCCTCATCCTGGTGCTCTTCCTGATCTCCGGAGCCGCCACCGGCTGGCTTGGCGTGGATCTGCTGCCGGAGCCGCTGCTGCTTCAGGTCACGAACGTCGACGGGCTGCGCTCGGTGATGGGGGGCTTCGGGGCTTTCTTTGGCCTGATCGCCGGCTTCTTCTTCCAGCAGTTGCGCCGGCGGCTGATGGCCCAGGTGCGCAGCATGCCCACCGACCTGCTGATCAGCCGCGCCGTCGGCCTGATCCTGGGGCTGCTGGTGGCCAACCTGTTGCTGGCGCCGATCCTGCTGCTGCCCCTGCCTTGGGAGGTGGTGCTGGTCAAGCCGCTGGCGGCGGTGCTCAGCAACGTGTTCTTCGGCGTGCTCGGTTACAACCTGGCGGAAGTGCACGGCCGCACCCTGCTGCGGCTGTTCAACCCCAACAGCACCGAGGCCCTGCTGGTGGCTGAGGGTGTGGTGCAGCCCGCCAGCGCCAAGATCCTCGACACCAGCGTGATCATCGACGGCCGCATCCGCGGCCTGCTGGCCAGTGGCCTGCTGGAGGGCCAGGTGATCGTCTCCCAGGCCGTGATCGACGAGCTTCAGAGCCTGGCGGATTCCGCCAACGCCGAGAAGCGGGGCAAGGGCCGCCGCGGCCTCAAGCTGCTCTCCGAGCTGCGGGAGACCTACGGGCGCCGGTTGGTGGTGAACAGCACCCGCTACGAGGGCGCCGGGGCAGACGACAAGCTGCTGCGCCTCACCGCCGACACCGGCGGCACCCTGCTGACCGCCGACTACAACCTGGCCAAGGTGGCGGAGGTGCAGGAGCTGAAGGTGCTCAACCTCAGCGAGCTGGTGATTGCCCTGCGGCCGGAGGTGCAGCCGGGCGACAGCCTGCAGCTGAAGATCGTGCGGGAGGGCAAGGAGGCCGACCAGGGCGTCGGCTACCTGGAAGACGGCACCATGGTGGTGGTGGAAGACGCCCGGGCGCGGATCGGCGAACGGCTGCCCGTCACCGTCACAGGCGCCCTGCAGACGCCCACGGGCCGCATGGTCTTCGCCCGCGCCGACCGCAACGAGCGGGGCGGCGGCCGATCGGGCGGGAAACCCGTCGCCGCCCCGGGCCACGAGCCTCCGGACGCCGGCTAGGCTCCAACGGCATATCCCTGGCAAGCGCGGATGACGGTGTCGGCTCCCTACTACGGCGATTCCGCCGTGTTCCGCACCCCTCCGCCGGATCTGCCGTCGCTGCTGCTCAAGGAGCGGATCGTGTACCTCGGTCTGCCCCTGTTCTCCGACGACGACGCCAAGCGCCAGCTGGGCATCGACGTGACCGAGCTGATCATTGCGCAATTGCTTTATCTGGAGTTCGACAATCCAGAGAAGCCGATCTTCTTCTACATCAATTCCACCGGCACCAGCTGGTATTCGGGCGACGCCATCGGCTTCGAAACCGAAGCCTTCGCCATCTGTGACACGCTGCGCTACGTCAAGCCGCCGGTGCACACAATCTGCATCGGCCAGGCGATGGGCACCGCCGCCATGATCCTCAGCGCCGGCACCAAGGGCCAGCGGGCCGCCCTGCCCCACGCCTCGATCGTGCTGCACCAGCCTCGCTCCGGCGCCCGCGGCCAGGCCAGCGACATCCAGATCCGGGCCAAGGAGGTGTTGCACAACAAGCACACGATGCTGGAGATGCTGGCCGAGAACACCGGTCGCCCGATCGAGCAGCTCAGCCGTGACTCCGATCGCATGACCTACCTCACCGCCGAGGAGGCCAAGGAGTACGGCCTGATCGACCGGGTGCTCACCAGTCAGAAACAGCTGCCGATGCCCGTGCCCACGGCCGCTGGCATCGGCTGAGGCCCGCCAGCCTCCGCCCCCTGGCACCACCCCGGCCCGTCCCCTCCACCCCGTCCCGCTCCGCTTCCTCCGCCATGCCCATCGGCACCCCCAGCGTTCCCTACCGCCTGCCCGGCAGCCAGTACGAGCGCTGGGTTGACATCTACACCCGCCTCGGCGTGGAGCGGATCCTCTTCCTCGGCGGCGAGGTGAGCGACGGGGTGGCCAACAGCCTGGTGGCGCAGATGCTCTACCTCGATTCGGAAGACAACAGCAAGCCGATCTACCTCTATATCAATTCGCCGGGCGGCTCGGTCACCGCGGGCCTGGCGATCTACGACACGATGCAATATGTCAAGAGCGACGTCGTCACGATCTGCGTGGGCCTGGCCGCCTCGATGGGCGCCTTCCTGCTGGGGGCCGGCACCAAGGGCAAGCGGCTGGCCCTGCCCCACAGCCGCATCATGATCCACCAGCCCCTGGGCGGCACCAGCCAACGCCAGGCCAGCGACATTGAGATCGAGGCCAAGGAGATCCTGCGCATCAAGGACATGCTGAACCGCAGCATGGCCGACATGACCGGCCAGCCGTTCGAGAAGATCGAGAAAGACACCGACCGCGACTACTTCCTCAGCGCCGCCGAGGCGGTGGAGTACGGCCTGATCGACCGGGTGATCGCCCATCCCTCGGAGGCCTGATCCGGGGGTCGGGGGGGGGGCGCTTTCGTACAGTCGCCCTTAGCCCTGACCCGCTCCGAAGCCCTGATGGCCCAGCTCTTCTATGACGACGCCGCCGACCTCAGCCTGCTGAACGGCAAGACGGTGGCGATCATCGGCTACGGCTCCCAGGGCCACGCCCACGCCCTCAACCTCAAAGACAGCGGCGTGAGCGTGGTGGTGGGCCTCTACGAGGGCAGCCGCTCCGCCGACAAGGCCCGCGCCGACGGCCTGGAGGTGCTCAGCGTCGCCGACGCCTGCGCCAAGGCCGACTGGATCATGGTGCTGTTGCCCGATGAGTTCCAGAAGGCCGTCTACGACGCCGAGATCGCGCCGCACCTGACGGCCGGCAAGGTGCTGAGCTTCGCCCACGGCTTCAACATCCGCTTCGGCCTGATCCAGCCCCCCGCCGACGTGGACGTGGTGATGATCGCCCCCAAGGGTCCGGGCCACACCGTGCGCTGGGAGTACCAGAACGGCCAGGGGGTGCCCTGCCTGTTCGCCGTGGAACAGGACGCCAGCGGTAACGCCCGCGCCCTGGCCATGGCCTACGCCAAGGCGATCGGCGGCACCCGTGCCGGCATCCTGGAAACCAACTTCAAGGAGGAGACCGAAACCGACCTGTTCGGCGAGCAGGCGGTGCTCTGCGGCGGCCTGAGCGAGCTGGTGAAGGCCGGCTTCGAAACCCTGGTGGAGGCTGGCTACCAGCCGGAGCTGGCCTATTTCGAGTGCCTGCATGAGGTGAAGCTGATCGTGGATCTGATGGTGAAGGGCGGCCTCACCGCCATGCGCGATTCCATCTCCAACACCGCCGAGTACGGCGATTACGTGAGCGGCCCGCGCCTGATCACCGCGGACACCAAGGCGGAGATGAAGCGGATCCTCACCGACATCCAGGACGGCACCTTCGCCCGCAACTTCGTGGCCGAATGCGAGGCCGGCAAGCCGGAGATGACCCGCATCCGCAACCGCGACGCCGAGCACCCGATCGAGCGGGTGGGCAAGGGCCTGCGCTCAATGTTCAGCTGGCTGCGCAGCGCCTGAGCCCAGGCGGGAGCCGTTCGGCATGGCGCCGGTGCTCGCGGCCTGGGGGCTGGTGGTGGCCGCCTGCCTGCTCGACCGCTGGATCGGCGATCCCCCTGCCTGGCCCCATCCGGTGCAGGCCCTCGGGGCCCTGATCGAGACCGGCCGCCGGCTCGGCGAGGGCTGGGCGGCTGACCGGCCGGGTCGGTTGCGGCTGGCCGGGACGGGGGTGGCCCTGCTGACGGTGGCCGTGGCGGCCCTGGCGGGCTGGGGGATTGAGCAGCTGGCCCGGTGCTGGCCGCCCCTGGGGCTGCCGCTGCTGGTGGTGGGCCTGGCCAGCGCCCTGGCCGGCGGCAGCTTGGAGCGGGCCGTGCGGGCCGTGCTGGAGCAGCTGGATGACCCGGAGGCGGCCCGCTCGCGGCTGGCCTGGATCGTCGGCCGGGACGTGGACGGCCTGGATCAGGCCGGCATCCTGCGGGCGGCGGCGGAAACGGCCTCGGAAAATGCCGTCGACGGGCTGTTCGCCCCCCTGTTCTGGATGCTGACGGGTGCGGCCCTCTGGGGGCTGATGCCGGCAGCTCCCGGGCCGCTCTGCCTGGCCTGGATCTTCAAGGCGGCCAGCACCCTTGACTCGATGCTGGGCTACCGCCGCGGCCGCCTGCGCTGGTTGGGGACGGCCGGCGCCCGACTCGACGACGCCCTCACCTGGCTGCCCTGCCGCCTGGTGGCCCTGAGCCTGCCGCTGGCGGCCCTGCGACCCGATCGCCTGAGCCTCTGGTTCGGCGCGGCACTGCGGGACGGCCGGCCCGACCCCTCCCCGAATGCCGGCGTCTCCCAGGCGGCCTACGCCCACGCCACCGGAGTGCGGCTGGGGGGCCTCAACCGCTATGGAGGTGTGGAGCGCGCCAAACCGATCCTGGCGACCCAGGGGCATCCACCGCGCCAGCAGGACGTGGAACGGTTCCTGACGCTGAGCCGTCGGCTGGAGTGCCTCTGGCTGGCGCTGGCAGGCGGCGGCGCAGGACTGCTGGATCTCCTGAACGGCCGGGGCCCTCAGTAGGCGCCGCGGTCGCTGGGGTCGAAGACCACACCGATGGTGCGCAGGATGATGGCCAGGTCGCCCCGGAAACTGCGGCTGCGGGCGTAACACACATCGAGCTTCACCCGCTCGCCATAGCTGAGATTGTTGCGGCCCGACACCTGCCACAGGCCGGTGAGACCCGGACGCACCGCCAGCACCTCGTTCATCGCGTCGCCGTAACGGGGCAGCTCCTTGCTCACGATCGGGCGAGGACCGACCACGCTCATCTCGCCCCGCAGCACATTGACGAACTGGGGCAGCTCATCGAGGCTGGAGCGACGCAGGAACTTGCCCAGGCGGGTGATGCGTGGGTCGTTCTTGAGCTTGAAGTCGTTGCGAAACTCCTCCGCCAGATCGGGAGATTCGGCCAACAACACCCCCAGGACCCGGTCGGCATCGCGGCGCATCGTGCGGAATTTGACGCACCCGAAGCTGCGGTAGTCGCGGCCGACCCGCTGCTGGACGTAGAAGACCGGCCCACGGGAGGTGAGCTTGACCAACAGGGCCAGGAGCAGGAAGAGAGGCGAACCGAGGCTGAGCACCGCCAGGGAAAACACGATGTCACCGCTACGTTTGACAATGCGAGAGCGGCGCGACTGGATCTCGATTAGCTGATCGGCCGTGAGAAGGGCCCCGGAGCCCGCCAACGAGGAGGGGGCATTCAGCGCCCCCACGGGGTTGGGCGCTACTGAAGCCGATCCGAACGACCAAACCATACACATCTATCTTTGTTTCCACATCTAAAGACAGCGACAACGGCGGCTCCAGGGCCAGAGGCCACTCAGTTCAGAGGCACAGACCCGGCGGCGGCGCGCTGGAGGGGAGCCGTGGCGAGGCGCAACCGGCGGGCGTGGGCCTCCCAGACCTGCTCCAGCAGCTGGACCATGCGCTGCTCGAAGCGCTCCGGGGCAAAGGTTTCCGCCCAACGGCGCTGGCCGTCAGCAGCCAGCTCGCGCCAAAGCCGGCCCGCCTCAAAGCGCTCCAGGGCCGCCGCCAGGCAGGCGGCGCTCTGCTCCGCCAGCAGCAGACCGGTGGGGTCGGGGTCGCCGCGGCCGAGGCAGCGCACCGAATCGCACAGGCCGCCAGCGCCGTAGGCGATCACGGGGGCACCGGCGGCCATCGCCTCCACCGGGGCGATGCCGAAATCCTCCAACCCCATGTAGACGAAGGCCCGGCAACGCTCCAGCCAGGCGGTGGCGACGGCATCGGAGCAGCGGCCGAGGAAACGCACGTTGGTGCCAGCCATCGCCTCCAGGCGCCGACGCTCGGGGCCATCACCGATCAGCACCAGGGGCAGCCCGGTGCGGCTGAAGGCCTCCACCACCACATCCATCCGCTTGTTGGGCACCAGCCGGCCCAGACTCACGTACACGTCATCCCGGGGCTGGTCCCAGCGGAAGCGCTCCACCGCCACGGGCGGATGCACCACCTGGGCGCAGCGACGCCAGCAGCGCTTGATGCGCCGGGCGGTGAAGCGGGAGTTGGCCACCAGCACATCCACCCGCTGGGCGCTGATCACATCCCACTGGCGCAGTTGATGCAGCTGCAGACGCACCAAGGGTCCTAGGGGACCCCGGGCCAGGCCGGAGCTGGCCAGGTAGGCGTGCATCTGGTCCCAGGCGTAGCGGGCGGGCGTGTGCACGTAACTGACATGCAGCTGATCCGGTCCGGTGAGCACCCCCTTGGCCACCAGGTGGCTGCTGCTCAACACCAGCGGATACCCCCCCAGATCGAGCTGCTCGATCGCCAGGGGCAACAAGGGCAGGTACTGCTGCACGTGACTGACCCCCCAAGGCAGCCGTTGCAGGAAGCTGGTGCGGATGGAGCGCCCCTCCAGCCAGCTGCCGGCCTGGCGGCTCTCCCCATCCACCAGGGCGTGCAGGTCGGGCCGCAGCCCGCGCAGGGTGAGAATCCGGTCCAATTCCCGCACCACCAGTTCCGAGCCCCCCACCGAGCGGGGTGTGAACCACTCGTGCACAAGGGCGACGGGCCCAGGCGAGGCGAGCATCGGCGAGAGGCGGCCGCGGGGTGATGAGGCTGAACGGTAGGCGCCAGCATCACGAAAGCTCTCAGCCGATTGCCCGACCGCGGCCCACGGCGGAAGCTATGGCGAGACCCACGAGGCCACGACCCCGGGACCATGGCGATCCGCGAGCTCCTCGAAGACGCCCTGCAGGAACCCTCGATCGGAAGCACCCCCCGCTTCCGCTGGCATGCCACGCCGGTGGGAATCGCTGCCCTCTGGCAAGCCGGCGAGGCCCCCAGCGCCCCGCCCTTCGATGTGGCTCTGGAGGAGGGGCTGCAGGTGGGCCTGGATCTAAGCCGAGAGGAACGGGAGTTCCATCAGGTGAAGTCGGGGCTGGTGCTGCTCTTCCACTCCTGAGCAGCCGGGGGCGGGGGAGCGGCCCAGGGGCTCAGCGGCTGGTGCTGCACTCCGGCTGGAGGCCGCGCTCGAGGTACACATATTGGATGTTGTATGAAAGCGTATTGCTTCCCGTGTCGTAACTGAGAATCACATTGCGGCACACTCGCTGGCCGCCTGGCCCCTTGCGCAGGAATTCACCACCCGAGCAATTGAGGGTATTGCCATTACTGACGAACACATCGGCCGCTTCGAATCCATGGAAGCTCATCAGATCGTTGAGCTTGCCCTCGCGGAAGCGCTTGGCGTACTCGAAGTTGGCGAACTGCTGCAGGGAGACGCAGCTGCCAGTTTCCAAGGAAGGCGCTGGAGCGGTGCTGGCTTGGCCCCCCAACACCCCGCTAGAGGCCCCGAGGTCGAGTTTTGGCCGGCGGGGCTCCGGCTGGAAGGTGTACTCCCCGTCCTGACTGGGTGGCGGGGGAGCGGGGGTGGCCATGCGCAGGACCACAAAAATCAGTAGCGCCCCTCCGAGAACAGGGGCGAGGTTTTTCCAGGAAACGGTCTGCTCGGGCTTTTCACCCATCTCTCACGATCCCCAAGCAGGGACCATCGCCGCAACATCGTAGCGCAAAAACTTTGTTGATGTGTATTCCCTGATCGAATTAACGAATCCTACTTTGCCTGCGTCTTTGTCCAAGGGTCACGCGGGGGAAGCGTCGCGTACGCTCTCAAACAGATCCAGATCCCAGGCCACCAGGTCTCTTCGAATCGCTTCGCCGCGGGCGCGGGGCAGCAGGCGGGCCAGATCCTCACCGCTGAGCACCCCCCGCAGGTCGCCCCCATCCTCCCGCAGGAAGGCCAGGGCATGCCAGGTGAGGATCGCGGCCCCCACGGCCGTGGGGTAGGAGATGTAGGTGGCCCCGGCATAGGGGCTGTTCAGCAGGCCTCGATAGCGCTGGTAGCGGATGCCAACCGTCTCGATCGTGGTCTGGCGGTCGCGGCGCACCTGCTCGCTGTAGCGGATTTCGGCGGCGGCGGCGAAGTGGGCCCGGCGAATGGTGCCGTTGCGCAGGTACTCCTCGATCCTGCGGGGCTTGTTCATGCCCGGCAGGATGGCCCGCACCATCGCCTCCACCGTCAGTTCGCTCTGCTGGGGCAGGGTGCGCTTGGAGAGCAGATTGAGCTTGTAGAGCGCCTTCACCAGCTCCACCTCCGAGCCGCCGCTGTACACCCCGATCGATTCGATCGCCGGGAAGGAGCGGTGCAGGGACAGCAGCTCCTCCTGGTAGAGGGGGTATTGGCGGGTGGCGGCCACCTCGCCGGGAAAGACATGCTCGCGAGCGGCGCTGAAGGGCTCCAGCACCTGCAGCCGGCCGTTCCGCAACAGCCGCGGCCGCTGGGCCAGCTCCTCGAGGGCCACCAGCGGCGACCAGGAGAAGACGATCTCGTCGGCCTCGATGTCCTCCAGCAGGAACAGATCGACACTCTCGATCTCCAGTTCGCGGCGGCGGGCGGCATGCAGCTGGTGCAGGCGCAGGCCGATCAGGAAGTTGGTGACCCCCGGAGAGATGCCGAGGTTGATCAGGGCGGCCAGGCCGCGCTGCTGGTACGGAGCATCAAAGGCGTATTGGGAGAAGGTGAGGGTGCGCTCGGTCTCGTCGTCGTACATGTCGGAGGCCAGATCCACCGCATGGGCGCCGATCTCCAGGCCCAGTTCGAGGATCGGGCGGTTGAAGCGGGGATGGGCCGCGTTCACCAGCAGCCGGGCGCCGACCAGGCGCTGCCGGCCCGGGTCAAGGCCCTCGAACAGGGCGTCGAAGTCGGCCGCGGTGAGGAAGTCGATGCGCTCTAGCAGCCATTCGGCATGGAACAGGGCATCGCGCGCCAGCTCCGGCTCCTGCACCACCACCAGGAAGCGGAGCGGCACCTCGTCGCGCTCCGCCAGCTCCGCCAGGCAGATGAGCATCGAGGAACCCACCGCCCCCAGGCCGAAGAAGGCCACCGTCAGGGGTTCGTCCCCGCTGGAGAGGCCTGGCAGCGGGGTGTGGGACATCGACCTTGGGTTGGGATCGGCGGGTAGATGCCCCCATCATGCGGCCCGCGAGCGGGGGATGGGATGAAGGAAGACAACGCCCAGGAGCGACGGTGCCGACCCTTAACCCGATGGCGCCAGCTTGTGGGGAGTATCCCTCCACGGCTGAAACCGCGGCAGCACCATCCCGATGACACCGACCCCGCAGCCCTCCCATCGGCCCAAGGATCCGGAGCAGCGGCTGCGCGTCGCCCTGGAGGAGCTGGAGCACGCGATGCTCAACCAGGAGCGCCTGCAACGGGAGCGCTTGGACGCGGCGCATCCGCGCTACCGCGGCCAAGCCCGCAACCTGCTGCATCTCCTCGCCTTCCAGAGCGGCGACCATGGGGAGTTGCAGCGGGCGCTGCGCCGGCGCGGCCTGAGTTCGCTGGAGGGTTGCGAGGCCCACCTGTTGGCCACCCTGCGCGCCGTTCTCCACCAGCTGCGCGCCCCCGGGCGGGGCAGGTGTGAAGAGCCCGGGGGGGAGCTGGAACCAGGAGCTCCGGACAACCCAGACCCGCCGGAGAGCGCAGAACCTGGCTTGCTCGGACCTGGAGATGGCCTGGCGACGCCAGCGATCATGGTCACGCTGCCGGCATCGGCCGCGGCCGATGCCGGCCTGATTCCGGAGTTGCTGACCGCGGGCATGGCGATCGCTCGGATCAACGCCGCCCACGACGATCCGCCCGTCTGGTCGCAGCTGGTGGAGCGGGTGCGGGAGGCCAGCCGGCGGAGCGGCCGGCGCTGCCTGGTGGGCTTCGACCTGGCCGGCCCGAGGCTGCGCACCGGCGTTCTCCCCCCCCTGCCAGGGGTGGTGCAGGGCAGACCGCAACGGGATCGCCTGGGGAGGTTGGTGCGCCCCTTCCGGATGCTCCTCCTCCCGGAGGGAACGCCGCCACCGCCCAGGCCAACGCCGGGGCCAGCGGGGGAGGGCTGGACCCTGCTGCCGGTGCGCGAGGCCCGGCTGGAGGGCCTGACGCCAGGCGATCGCCTGCTCGGCAGGGATGCCTCCGGGCGGCTGCGGGAGCTCACCGTGGTGGAGTCGGGGAGCCAGGGCCTGGTGGTGGCCGGTCGGCAGCGCTGCCGCTTCACGGAGGGACTGGGCTTCCGCCAGGAGGGGGGCGAGGCCCGGTTTGTGGTGGCGGCCCTGCCGGAAGAGCCGGGCGAGCGAATGGTGCGCCTGGGGGATCGGTTGCGGCTGACAGCGACCGCCAGCGACGCCGCCGATGCGATCCCCTGCACGCTGCCCTCGGTGTTTGCCGATCTCCGGCCGGGGGAGCGGCTGCTGTTCGACGACGGCAGGATCGGGTCTGCCATCGAAACGGTGTCCCCCCAGGAGGTGGGGCTGAGGATCACCGCAGCCAGGCCCCGCGGCAGCCGGCTGCGATCCGACCAGGGGATCAACATCCCGGACAGCACGGTGCGCCTACCGGCGCTCACTGAGAAGGACCGCGCCGATCTGACGTTCGCCGTGCAACACGCCGATCTGATCAGCTACTCCTTCGTGCGCAGCGTGGCCGACATCGAGGCGCTGCAGGCCGCGCTGCGCAGCCTGGGCCGGGAGGACCTGGCCGTGGTCCTGAAGATCGAGAACCGACAGGCGGTGGACCATCTTCCAGAGCTGTTGCTGGCGGCGATGCGCTGGCCCGCGCCCCTCGGGGTGATGATCGCCCGGGGCGACCTGGCGATCGAATGCGGCTGGGAGGAGTTGGCCTGGATCCAGGAGCGGATCCTGCGCCTCTGCGCCGCTGCCCATGTGCCCTGCATCTGGGCCACCCCGGCCGAGATCACCGATGCCGCCATGGGAGCGCGAGCGGAGGTGCTGATGCTCAACAAGGGCCCGAACATCACTGCAACGGTGCGCACCCTGCAGGCGATCATCGACCGGGTTCCCCGGCCCTTCGAGCGCCCCGCTGGAGCGGCCGTGTCCCAGCACTCTGCCCCGACAGCATGATCGCGGAGGAGGGCATCCTCCACTGGCCGGTGCGCTTCGGCTGAAGGACAGGCTGGCGACGGGGCCGGCCCGATGCGCCGCGATTCAGCCGGGCTGGAAGAGGGGGTCGTAGCGGAAGT
Organism: Cyanobium sp.; assembly: GCA_044352045.1. Classification (GTDB taxonomy): domain Bacteria; phylum Cyanobacteriota; class Cyanobacteriia; order PCC-6307; family Cyanobiaceae; genus Cyanobium. The sequence continues at coordinate 14,371 of JBILEP010000001.1, forward strand.
ATTCGCTTTTGCTCAGCCCCTGCAGGCGCAGCATCCGCCTGATCTCCAGGATTTCGCGGCGCTGGGCCGTGATGATCTGACGGGCCAGCCGCCGAATGGTGGGATTGGCGCTCTTGGCGAGGGCGTCGTGGGCCATCTGCAGCGCGCCGCCGTGGTGGTGCAACATCCCCTCCAGGAACCAGGTGACCCGGTTCTGGGGATCGGGAAGGGCCCCCATCATCCGCATCGCCGCGATCCGCTCCTCCCCCATCCGCTCCAGGCCGCTGAGGGCGTCGGGATCGCCGCCAGGCTTGAGGGCCACCGGGTACACGGGGGCCTGGGGGTACCAGGCGCGGCGCCAGAGGCCCATCGCCCGGATCTCCCGCGCCTGCTCGCGCCAGATCTCCTTGGCCAGCGCCCCCACCCCGGGCGCGCCGATGCCGAACACCAGCTCGCTCATGCGCAACGCACCGGTGTGGTGCTGGACCATCCCGTCGAGAAAGCGAAGGTCGTAGGTGGCGCCGGCGGGTCCCAGGTCGTGGGCATGGGCGGCCGGCTCGCCGCTCTCCCCGTGGTGCGTGTGGTGCTCGTGCGGGGAGGGCGGCGGCGCGCTGCGCACCACGGGGCTGACAGCCAGCGCCAGCCCCAGGGCGGTGGCGAACAAGATGGCGGGGCGAGCCATGGCGAACGGCGGAGGGTGGTAGACACCGAGCGGCAGGCTAGGGATCAACCGGAGCGGCCGAGCCAGCGCCACCACGGCCTGGCGGGCGGGGCGGCGTGGCGGCCATCGCAGAGGGGGTAGCGCCGGGAGCGGCCGCAGCGGCACATCTGCAGCGTGGCGGGGGCCCCCAGCCGCAGCTCGTAGGACACCTGGCCGCTGCCGAGATGGGCGCCATCGCAGAACCAGCCGTGGCGGCTGCGGGCGCAGCGGCAGAGCTGGTGCACGCCGGCCGGCAGCTCCAGCGCCTCGGGGCCCTGGCCGGAGCCCTGGGGAGAGGCCGCGGGCTCAGCCACCGGGAGTGGGGGGCTGGGTCCAGCGCCGGTAGAGCCACACGCCACCGCCGCCCCAGAGCAGGCTCCAGAGGAGGAAGGTGGTGGCGGTGCCCAGCTGACCGCCCTCCAGGGAGTACACCCCAGCGTTGATGAGGCCGGCGTCGATCAGGGAGCCGCCGATGCCCCAGCCGAGCACCCAGGTGAGCAGGAAGCCGATCGCCTGCAGATTGCCGGTCATGAGGGGGCCGCGTAACGGCGGTTGACTTCGTTCCAGTTCACCAGGGACCACCAAGCGGCGATGTAGTCAGGCCGGCGGTTTTGATAGCGGAGGTAATAGGCGTGCTCCCACACATCCAGACCCAGCAGGGGGATGCCCCGCGCGTTGCCCGGGAGATCCATCAAGGGGTTGTCCTGGTTGGCCGTCGACGTGATCGCCAGGCTGCCATCGGGTTTCTGGATCAACCATGCCCAGCCCGAGCCGAAGCGCGCCGCCGCCGCCTGGTTGAACTGGCTCTGCATCGCCTCCAGGGAACCGAAGCCCGCGGTGATCGACTCCAACAGCGGCTCGGAGGGGGCTCCGCCCTGACCGGCCGGCGCCATCGCGGCCCAGAACTGGCTGTGGTTCCAGTGGCCACCGCCGTTGTTGCGCACCACCTCCGGGAAGCGGGAGATCTGGCCCTGCAGAGCGTCGAGGCTGAGGCGCGCCAGGGCCGGATTGGCCTGGATCTGGGCGTTGAGGTTGGCCACGTAGGCGCCGTGGTGGCGGTCGTGGTGGAGGGTCATCGTCGTGGCGTCGATCACCGGCTCGAGGGCATCGACGGCATAAGGAAGCGGCGGCAGAGAGAACTCCGCCCAGGCGGGCGCGGCGCTGGCCAACAGCAGCAGCAGCGCCGCCAGGCAGGCCAGCAGGGGGCGGGGCGGGAAGCGGGGGGGCATGGAACGCTCCGGCGGGGAGGCGGAGCACCAGCCTGCCGGATACGAAGCCTTGCCGCCGCCACCCCGCGGCCAGGCACGCCGCAGCGGCGCAGAATGAAGGCAGAGGCCGGAGGGTGGGGCCCATGGGTACACGACGGGTTGTTGGGCTGGGCGCCTGGGGGATGGCTGTTGTGCTGCTCGCCACCTCGGCGCAGGCCGGCCCCACCAACCCCGGGCCGTCGGCGGCAGCGCCCGGCGCCATGGGCGTCGGTGCCATGCCGATGGGCGACCGCTCATCTGACGCCCACTTCATCGTGAGGATGATTCCCCACCACGAGGGGGCGATCGCCATGGCGGATCTGGCCGTGCGGCGGGCGCGCCATCCGGAGATCCGGGCCTTGGCGGAGCGCATCCGCACGAGTCAGGGGCGGGAGATCGCCCAGATGCGCCGTTGGTATCGGCAGTGGTTCAGCAAACCGGGCTAAGACCTTTGCTCAACCCAGCGCTGTTGCAGGGATGCCATTGAAAACACTTCTGAAGCTGAGCCTGATCGCGACACTGGCGGTTCTGGGAACCACGGCCAGCCCGGTGCAGGCTCAGACCGGGGACATGTTCCCCAACAAGGCGGCGGCTCTGAAGCGGGCCAAACAACTGAAATGCTCCGGGGCCTTTGCGATGGGCAGCCAATGGATGCCCTGCAAAGACCTGCAGAGCTACGAGCAGGCGATCAAGAAACAGCCGTGAACTTGATGCGGCGGGAGGGGATCAGCGGGGGCGGGTGGGGGCCAGGTCGCTGGGCCGGCGGAGTACGAACACCGTCATGGCGGTGAGCAGAACGATCAGGCCGAGGACGCTGGCGATGGCGATGGTGTAGTCGGACATGATGTTTAACCGAGCCCGATCTGGGAGAGGATGCCCTGGCCGGTGAGCAGCTCGGTGGCCAGACCGATCACGAAACCGAGCATGGCCAGGCGGCCATTCCAGGTTTCGGCGAAGGCCACGAAGCCAAAGCGGGGGGAGGGGTCGGCCATGGGGCGCTCGGAATGATTTGGCAATTGTAACAGCCTGTTAAGAGCCGGGACGGCCCATCGCCTGGGCCATCAGGGTTTCAAAGGGCTCGGGGCGGTGCAGGTAGTAGCCCTGGGCGTAGTGCACGCCGATCTGGCGCAGCCTCTCGAGCACCGCGGCCGACTCCACGAATTCGGCGACGGTGTGGAGGCCGATCACCTCCGCCACCTGCACGAAGCAGCGCACGGCCAGGTCGTCGAGGGGATCGTCGATCACACCGGTCACGAACTGGCCATCGATCTTCAGGTGCGTCACCGGCAGGGTCTTGAGGGCGCCGAAGGAGGCGGTGCCGGAACCGAAGTCATCGAGGGCCACGGTGGCGCCATGGCGGCGCACGGTGGCGATGAAGTCGATGGCGGAGGTGACGTTGGTGATCGCCGCGGTTTCGGTGATCTCGAAGCAGAGGTGGCCGCTCACCTGGGGGCCGGCCTCGGCGAGCATCTGATCCACCAGCCGGCCAAAGCTGCCGTCCACCACCGATTGGCCGGAGACGTTGATCGCGATGCGGTCGACGCCCTCGAGGCTGGCCTGGCTTCTCAGCAGGCGGAGGGCTTTGCGCAGCACCCAGTGGTCGAGGCGGGTGGCCATCTGGAACCGCTCCGCCGGCGGCAGGAAGGCCCCCGGCAGCACCAGGGAGCCATCACACTGCCGCAGGCGTAGCAGCAGTTCCGCCCGCAGGGACTGGTCGGCGGCGGTGTCGAGGGCCACGATCCGCTGGGCGTGGAGCACCAGCCGGTCCTCGTCGAGGGCCTCCTGCAGCCGGGTGACCCAGCGCATCGCCTGGTTGCGGCTGCCCGTGTCCGCGTTGCCCTCCCCCCAGGTGTGCCAGCGGTTGCGGCCCGACTCCTTGGCGGTGAAACAGCTGATGTCCGCCGCCTGCATCACCGCATCGGGGAGGTGCCCAGCCCCCACCAGGGGCACCACGCCGATGCTCACCCCCACCCGGAACCGGTGCTCCCCCACCTGAAAGCGGAAATCCTCCAGCTTGCGGATGATGCTGGCGGCCATCGCCTCCGCCTCCGCCAGGCCGCAATGGCAGAGGAGCAGGCCGAACTCATCGCCCCCCAGCCGGGCCAGGCAGCCCCGCCCGCTCTGGAACGTTTCCAGCAGCCTGGCCAGCTGCTCCAGCAGCCTGTCGCCGGCGGCGTGGCCGGCGGCGTCGTTGATGATCTTGAACTGATCGAGATCGATGTAGAGCAGCGCATGGCCCTCCTCCGCCGGCTGCCGCAGACACTCACTGAGGCAGGCGTCGAAGGCCCGGCGGTTGAGCAGCTGGGTGAGGCCGTCGTGGCTGGCCTGGTACTGGAGTTCGGCCTGCAGCGCCACCTCGGTGGTCACATCCTGCACGAAGCCGAGGTAACCGCTGGGGGCGGCGGCAGCGGCCTCCCACTGGACCTTGGCATGGGAGCGCACATGCACCACGCAGCCATCGGGGCGGAGCAGGCGGAAGGCGAGCTGGAAGTCCTTGCCCTGGGCGGCCATGGCGTTGCCTTCGTCGATCACCATCTGCCGATCCTCGGGATGGAGCACCTCCATCCAGCCCATGCCCAGGCTCTCCGTCTCCCCCAGGCCGAAGATCTCCCGCCAGCGGGGGTTGGTCCAGGTGCAGCCTCCGCGCGGATCGGTGCCGAACAGGCCGATCGGCATCTCCGCCATGACGCCCTGGGAGCGCTGGCGCAGGAGCTGTTCGGACCGCAGGGCACGCCGCCCCTCCAGCAGCAGGACGGCCGTGCGAGCGAGGTGGCCGAGCACCTGGCGCTGCTGGGCGTCGAGCCGCAGGGGCCGGCGATCGATCACGCAGAGGGTGCCCACGGCGGCGCCGTTGGAGAGGCGCAAGGGGGCACCGGCATAGAAGCGGATGTGGGGATCGCCCGTCACTAGGGGGTGGGCAGCAAACCGGGGGTCGCGCTGGGCGTCCTCCACCACGAGGAGACCCTCCTGCTCGATGGCGTGGGTGCAGAAGGAGATCGCCCTTGGGGTCTCGCGCACCCCCTCCAAACCCAGGTTGGCCTTGAACCACTGGCGGTCGCGGTCGATCAGGCTGATCAAGGCGATCGACGTGCCGCAGACCGCCGCGGCGGCCTGCACCAGCCCTTCGAAGGCAGCCTCCGGCTCGCTGTCAAGCACCCCCAGGTCATCGAGGGCCCGTTGGCGCCGTTCCTCGTCATGAGCGCCCTGGGGTGGGGAGTGCGTCATGCCCAGTGCTGAAGGGGGGGCCTGTGGCGAGGGTGCAGCGGGCCGAAACGGAGCTCTGCTGAAACCCGCGCCAGATCGTGGTGCCCCGACTGAAAGGCTCCAAATTTAGCACTTTTTGCAGGGTTGCAATCTTCGACTTGGCCGCAGCGCATCGTGGCTGGCTGGTAGGGGGCTCTCCAAGACTGGCTGTGGACGGCAGGATCTGCCAGCAGTGATCTCGAATTTCGCGCTCAGGAACCGGTGCTGCTGGGCACTGGGCTGCGTAATTTTGTCGCCATGACGAAGCCCTCCTCCGCCCTCGCCTCGGCCCCTCCCGACCACATGGCCGTCTGGGCCCAGCTCCCCTGGCTGGATCGGCTGCTGCCGCTGTGGATCCTGCTGGCGATGGCGGGCGGGCTGTTGCTGGGTCGCCACGTGCCCGGCCTGGCGCAGGGGCTGGCGGCGGTACAGGTGGATCACACCTCCCTGCCGATCGCCTTGGGGTTGCTGTTGATGCTGTACCCGGTCCTGGCCAAGGTGCGCTATGGCGAACTCGGCCACATCGCCCGCGACCGCCGGCTGCTGACCCTCACCCTGGCGCTCTGCTGGGGGTTGGGGCCGCTGCTGATGTTCGGCCTGGCCTGGTGGTTTCTGCCCGATCAACCGGCCTTTCGCACCGGCCTGATCCTGATCGGCATCGCCCCCTGCATCGCCATGGTGCTGATCTGGATTGATCTGGCCCAGGGCAACCGGGAAGCGGCCGCCCTGCTAGTGGCGATCAATTCGATCCTGCAGGTGCTGGTGTATGCGTTGCTGGGCAGCTTCTACCTCCAGATCCTGCCGGCCTGGCTGGGGCTCGACAGCCAGATCGTGCGCTTCTCGTTCGTGGAGATCGCGCGGGCGGTGCTGATCTTTCTGGGGATTCCGCTGCTGGCTGGTGTGCTCACCCGTGTGCTCGGCGTGCGCCTCAAGGGGCTGCGCTGGTATGAGCAACGCTTCCTGCCGAGGATCAGCCCCCTGGCCCTTTACGGATTGTTGTTCACGATCGTGCTGATGTTCGCCCTCCAGGGCGAGGCGATCAGCACCGATCCTGGCCAGGTGATCCAGGTGGCAATACCGCTGCTGCTGTATTTCGTGTTGATGTGGAGCCTGGCCTTTGCCCTGGGCAAGGCCAGCGGGCTCGACTATCCCCGCACCACCACCCTCGCCTTTACCGCCGCCGGCAACAATTTCGAGCTGGCGATCGCCGTCTGCGTCGGCGTCTGGGGCGTGGCTTCCCAGCAGGCCCTAGCCGGCGTGATCGGCCCCCTGATCGAGGTGCCGGTGCTGGTGTCGCTGGTTTATGTGTCGTTGTGGTTGAGGGGTCGGTTGTGGTAGGTGCCCATCCAATCAGCGCGCTTGCTCTGCAGCTGTTGATGGGCTCCACGGGCTGAACCAGTTTCGTGTCGCCCCAAGAGCAGTTTTGGCTCTGGCCTGTTACCAGGACCAGCTTCCGCATCAGGAGGCGCCAACCTGGCGCGCCGCACCGGCCATCCGCGGGGAGGGCTGGAGCCGTAGTCGCCACGCCGACGCCGAGGCGCAGGGAGCCGCTGGCGCAGTGGTTCGGGGTGGCGAGCCTTGGTGTGATTGGTTGCTGTCTTGATGGGTCCAGGCAGGATTCAGCCCCCATCTGGAGACCCTTTCATGCCAAAGGCACTGGATTAGGAATGGCAGACGAGTGGTCAATTCCTGCTGAACGGAGAGCCGTTAACCTGACTTGGGGCCTTTGCCCTCTGATGGTTCGCGCACTTTTTCTGGTCACAGCATCACGGCCCAGTTCAGTGCGACGACGGAAAGCCCGCGTCCAAAAGCTCAAGGCCCAGATGGGCTGCGAAGGGGCGGTTCTTGCACTTGTGTCAACAGGGTTGACGCCAAACTCCTTGCTTCTGACGATCAGAGCGGCGCCTTCCTAGCGCCTTCGGCACGCCCACCTCTTGGCCTTCGCGGAGCTGTACTAGAGACGGAAATGTCAGCCGCTGCACGGAGACTATTCCGCATACATCAGGAAGGCTTGGATTGAGCCTGATATCATATCGCCTTGTTTGGGATAGAAGGACTTTGATCACAGCCATGCAATCAGGTCAAGCCCTTGTGCTTTCGTGTCTCCTCTTGGCGAATGAAGTTCTACCTGCTAGAGCTGATTATGTCCTGGATTCCTTCACCGCCCCTGACGTGATCCAGAACGTGGCTGACCGCTGCCCTGGTGTTTATTCCTTGTCAGACTCCACTGTGCTTTCTGATCAGATCAGCTCTTGGCAGGCACAGCCACCGCTGCTGGGCCATGATCCCAACGACTCGTCGCCCGACTCAAAGCGCGAGTGGCATTGGGGCGCCTGGGGAGTACGACTGTCGCCATGGACCAAGCCCGGGACAGCTCCGCAAGCCTTTTCTGGAGGGCAGGGTACCTCGCTGCTCTTTAACCAGCTTTTGGTGGAGGAATTCAGCCAGGATATCAGCGAAGCCAAAGACTCATCGCTTGTCTTGAGTGGCTATGGGGTAACTGGATACAATGAAGAAAGCAAGAAGCTTCTCAGTTATTGGATCGTGGTGATTAACGGTCGCGATGGGGTCAGCGTCCAACAACTTCCAGGCCCTTCGTGCTACGTGATGGTAGGGCGGAAAGGTGCGAACGGCACTCTCGTGTTCAGCGGAGGTTTTGCCCATCGCATCTTGGCCGCCCAATCTCAGGAATTCAAGATCTTCGATCTTGTACAAGGGAGAAAAAGCAAGCTGATGGCGATTTCCCTTTCACCGGATTTTCGTCCTACGGCGCTCCGCGGGATCGATGAGATCCCCTTCAAGCGACCCGGATCAGTCTGTCTGCCCATGGACCGATGTACCAGGGGATCCTGCGCCATCAAGCCGCGCAAGGCATTGGGCAGATGTCCATAAAGTCAGGGATATCTCCGAGCATGCGATCACTCCGTGGCTCAAGTTCATTCTGATTTCTTTTGGCAGGACGAGTAGATCCTTCGGGCTTCCGTGGCACTGATGCCCAGGACATTCGTGCGAAATTCTGGCGTAAGACAGACTTTTGAATGCGCCAGAATCCTGGCACGCAGGGATTCATAGGTGATGCGCCATACCCTTGCATCCTGGAGCTGGGACGTGCTGACCACATGGCTGCCACTGCGATCAAAGCCAACGTTGGCAACAAAGTTTTGATGGAGCAGCACAAGCGGTTCGCCGCGACCGTCAGCCCGCCAGACACGGGCGGTGCTGTCCTCGGAACCCGAGACGATCTGTGCACCTGAGGGGGAGAAGGCGACAGCCATCACGGGAGACTGATGCCCCCGCAACGCCTGTGGCTGTTGCGAGCCATCGGTTTTCCAGACCCGTACGATCTTGTCCTCCGAAGCGGTGACGATCCGCTCACCCCTCGGGCTGAAGGAGGCGTCATTCACCGCGTTCGGATGCTTCAACACCACTGGGCTGCCAGCCCACTGCATCAGCATGGCTCGACCATCGCTGTGCCAGATCCGAGCGGTGCGGTCTTTCGATGTGGTGACGATCTGATCACCGGCGCTGTTGAAGGTGGAACTGGTGACCTGGTTGGAGTGACCCTTCATGAGCAGCGGGCCTCCCTTGCCATCAGCCTTCCAGAGGCGTACAAGGCCGTCATCAGAGCCGGTCACGATCTGTTCCCCCCCAGGACTGATTCCCACACTGGTGACCTTCGCCGATCCATGATCCAACACCAAATCCCGCCCATCCGCACGGGTCAGCGCCCCTCCCTGGAGATCCCAGAGGCGGGCGGTTCCATCATCGGATCCAGTCACGATGCGCGCGCGATCGGAGGAAAAGGCGATGGCCGTCACCCGGTTCCTGTGGCCCTGCAGAGTGACCCGTCGCCTGGGGTTGGCGGATGCGATCAGATAGACCGTGCCAATCCTGTCGTTATCGTCATCGATCACAGCCGTAATCATTCCCGGTCCTGTGGGCATAAACACGGCATCGAGGACACCAATCAACGGCAGGATGCTGGGCTCTGCATCTCCATTCTCCTCTGGACGCCAAAGTCGAGCCGTGCCATCTTTTGAGGCCGTGAGCACAACGTCACCGGCGGGGGAAAAGGAGGCGGCGTTGACCTCAGCATGGTGCCGGAATTCAAGTGGCTGGTTGCTTGCAGGCAGCGGCACCGGTGTGCCATCGACCTTCCAGAGGCGAGCCGCCCCGTCTTTGCACGCCGTCACGATCTGATCACCTCTGGCATTGAACGCGGCTCTGAACACATCGGCGGGGTGGTTCAGCAGCACGGGGCGACCGTCGCGGCCCTGCACGGGTGTGCCATCGCGGTGCCAGACCCTCACGGTGTTGTCCAGCGAGGCCGTGACTATTCGTTCTCCCGCCGCATCGAAGGCAACACTGGACACCGGTTCGGAATGGCCTCGCAGCCTGAGGGGTTGGCCAGCCCCTGGAAGGCTCCAGATCCACAGCGTGCCGTCATAGGTGCCGGTCGCGATTCGATCCCCCCTGGGCCCGTAGGCCACGGCACTCACCTTCCCCCCGCCGTGATTGAGCACGCGCTGGCGGCCATCGGCACCCAGCAGCGGCGTGCCATCGGCTCGCCACAACCTGGCGGTGCCATCCTCAGAGCCACTCACGAGGCGCTCACCGTCAGGGCTGAAGGCCACGCTGTTGACACGCTGGTCGTGTCGCAGCATCACGATGCGATGGCTACCGTCACGGCTGCGGAGCGGTTCACCGCTGGCCGTCCACAGACGCACGGTGTCGTCTGCTGAGGCGGTGGCCAGGAGATCTCCCTGGCGGCGGATCGCCACGCTGGTCACGACATCTGTATGCCCGATCAGCCGCAGCGGCTCACCTTCGGGTCCTTTGGTGATGGGGGCACCGTCCTTGGTCCAGATGCGGACGGTGTGGTCCGCCGATGCGGTGAGGATGCGATCCCCCTGGGGCGAGAACACGGCCTCTGTGATCGAATCCGCGTGACCCGCCAGTTCGCGGGTGGCGAGGGGATCCCGGACGACCTTGCCCAGCAGGGGAACCGCCTGGTCGGAGTCCTGTGGTCGGCGCAGTTCGGTCAACACCAGCGCGGCGAGGGTGGGATCCCTGAGCAGCCAATTCGAGGCGATGGCGACCAGGGTCTGGTCCTGGGCCTTCACCTTTTCCCTGTTGGCATAGAAGGCCAGCCCTACCGCCACGAGGAACGCCGCCGCCACGTTCGCAGCAAAAATCCGCGCCCGCCGCAGCTCCCGGCGTTGGCGCGCCGCCTCCGCTTCGGCCTGCGCCGTCTCGGCGCGCAGCGAGGCCGCCAGAAAGGCATGGTCGAGATCTTCGAGGGCCAGCACGCCATCAGCCTCCAGCTCGCGAGCCCTGGCCAGCCGCCCACCACGGAACAGGTAGGGCTCCTTTTCCTCCTCCGTGCCTGCCTGGGACCATTTGCCGGCCTCTACCCGGATTTCCCGGAGCAGATGGAGGCCCTCGGCGTTCTCATCCAGCCAACCCTTGAGCCGGGTCCAGGATCGGAACAAGGCTTCATGGGCCACCTCCACCGTGTTGTTCGCGCGCCTGACCAGAAGCCGTTGAGCGTCAACGAACGGCAGCAGAGCGGTCTGAACCGTTTCGCTGAACTGCTGCCAGCGAACCGTTTGCCTTGACCAACCCGATCCCTCCGCCGCCGGTCGGGCCAGGCTGAGGAAAGCGTCCCGCAATTGTCTGGCCAGGACATCGCGGGCTTCCCCTTCCGGAACCCGGGCCAGGACCGCTTCATAGGTTTCATCCGCCACCTGGGCGATGGCCCCCTGCAAACGGCCCAGCTGCTCATAGCTAGCCATCTCGAATCGTCTGAGTTCGTGATGGCGATCCCAGAGCAGGCGCAGGGTGAAGGCCAGCAGCGGCAGGGCGTCGGCGGTTTCGGTGTCCTGGAGAAGAAGGTCCGCCAGGCCATTCTCCAGCTGGATCTGGCCGAGCTGGGCCGGCTCCTCGATGATCTGCCGCATCCCCGCTCTCCCCATCGGCCCCACCGACAGACTTCGAAATCCAACTCCTCGCAGGGGGGGGGATCGCTGCAGCAAGCCCAGGTAATCGGAGCGCATCGTGGCGATCAGCAGCAGCTGACCGTCTTCCGCTTCGAGGGCGAGCCGCAGCATCGTCAGAAAAGAAGTGGCTGGGTGATCCGACTCATGCCCCAGAAGTTCCTCGAACTGATCGATCACCAGCACCAGCTTGGCCTCAGGGTTCTGGCTGTGGAGCCGCAGCCGGGTCAGGATCGCTGGGAGGGACGCCGCCACGCCATCTTCCTCAGTGCCGGGGGAAGGTTCGGTCGACGACGCCCGCCGCCGGATCAGGTAGTCCTTGAGGCGCTGCACCGAATCCGACACCTGTTCATCGGCGTCGCTGGCCGTCAATTCCGCTTCCATCGCGCTGAGAGCCTGCAGCAGACTTTCCGTGGCCAGGAGATTGCCGCCATCCGGCTCAGCGGCTCCTGGAGGAGATTCCGTGGGGATGGCCTCATCGAGATCCGCACCCATCGCCGCTTCCAGGTTGCGGTGCAGCTCTTCCCAGGGGATGCTCTGTCCGACCTTCTCGAACGCATGGCTGAGGGAGGCGGCGAGGGCGATCGAAGGCTGCCGACCCGGGCGAAAGGGACGAACCACATGCCACTGGCTGGGTTCCTTTCGAAGCTGGGGCACGAGGCCCGCCCGCACCAGCGAAGACTTGCCACTTCCGGACGAACCGAGCACCATGACCAGGTGGGGATACCCCTGGCGGCGCACGCGGTTCAGCAGCTCGACCCCCTCACGAATTTCCAGATCTCGGCCAAAGAAAATCGCCGCATCTTCTTCGCCAAATGCCCGCAATCCCGGATAGGGAGATGCGTCTGGAGACCACTCCCGGGCTTCGGCTGCCACGATTCCCTTGACCCTGAATCCATTCCAGAGCCGCTGATATCCCTGTTGCTTGCTCGTGCGCAGATCAATAAACTGCTCCTCGGTGAGGATGGAGGAGAGGTGAGTTTTATCTCTCCATGGATTGATTTGGAGCACGAAGAGATCCTTGCCCTCCATCCGGGCCAGGGCGATCTCGGCAAAACACCATTGGGAGGCCAGATAATGGTCACTACAGAGGGCAATCACCGCCCGGCAGGCACGCAGCTTGGTGTAAAGAGTTCTTTCCCAGCTCACACCGGCCTGGATTCCCGCCTCCGGATCCATGTCCAGGAAGACCGAACGGTGACCCTGCTCCGCCAGAAGATCCTTGAGTTCCTGGGCGGCTTCAGTATCACGGCTGCTGTGGCTGATGAAGAGATTGCTCATCGCATGGGCTGGCTTTAGAAGGGGTCAGCTGAGGGAAGTGCCCCAGGGCATTCAGCCCACATTGTAAGTCACTTCAATTCCCTGAAATGTATAGCTTTACCGGTGATATCTCGCCACTTCCTGTCGGGCGGAGTCCGGGTAGGCCCCGGCGAAGGTCGCCGGAGTTGCCCCTGTCGAGGTGCTCCGGTTGGCGCCCGGTGCTTCCCCCATCCTCACCCAACCCCAAGCGGTGGGCGCTTAGGGTAGCGCCGCTGAGAAAATCCGTCCCGCCCCACGGGTTATTCACCACCAGATCGGCGGGGATGTGACGGCGGGCTGCTCCCCTGATTGGGCACCCAAGAATTGAGTATGGAGAAGCCACGAGGGCATTGAAATCTGCAAGAGGCTTCGCCTGTGAGGAGGGTTTGATTTGGCTGTGATATGGCTCACAGGAGGCAGAGCAAACGGGCGTTAGGTTGGTTCTAACGCAGCAATCACCTCCATCAGCCATGGCTCCTCTCCTCTCCAGCCTCACGGTATCAGGCAATGTCCTGGCCTTGGATTTCGATCGAGATCTTGATCTGGCCTTCTTAACAGATCTCGGTGAAACGAGCCAGATCCTGCGGCGATTCTCCTTGCAAATCAGTGGTCGCCGGCGCGATTTGCTTTCTCTTTCAGCCAACCGTACTCAACCAAGGCGGCTAACCATTAGCTTCACGGGCGCCGCAGCCAGCAGTGATCAGGGAGTGGTGTTGGATTACCAGGATCCTATTGGGAATAACACCACTGGCGTTCTCCAGGATGTCATGGGGGACGATCTGCGCACGTTCTCTCGTCATGCAGACACATTGGAATCGGCAAGCAATGTTCTTACCCTTGCTGCAGGATATCGCCATCTTCTCCTCACTGGCGCAGCGTCCATTGGCACCGGCAATGCATCGGCAAACTCCATCCGTGTGAATCAAGCCCGCGTGGACAACATCCTTTACGGCCTTGGTGGCGATGATGTGATCCAAGCCGGCGATGGCAACGACAAGCTCATCGGTGGCGCCGGCAATGACATCATGGATGGCGGTTCAGGCAGCGATCTCTACCTGATTGAGCGTGCTGATGAGCACGTTATGGCCGAAATCAATGACACCAGTGCTGACCGCAGCATAGATGAGCTTCGCTTTGCGGCCACATCCCTTGTTGGTGGTAGCACGCTCACTGTTTTTGCTGGCGATATTGGCCTGGAAACGGTCATCGTCGGCACTGGCTTGGGCAGCACGGCGGATAGCAGCGGCACCCTGGCGTTGAACATCCATGCTTCCGCTGCAGCCAATGCTCTCACCATCACGGGCAATGCCGGGAGCAACAATCTGGTGGGAACACGCTTTGCCGATGTGTTGATCGGGGGTGCAGGGAGTGACGTGTGCGATGGCGGCAACGGCAGCGACATCTATCTCGTCGCTAGTTTGTCACATCGTCCAACGGGGGAAATTCGCGATAGCGGCTCTCCAACCGATCGGGATGAGCTACGCATTGCTGCAACCGGACATTTGGGGCGTCCTGGTGAGGCATGGCAAATTTACCCCAACGACACGGGACTTGAGCGTGTGGTGGTTGGCACTGGATTGGCAGCGGAAGCCAATACCTCAGG
>JBILEP010000048.1:0-10715 GCA_044352045.1 Cyanobium sp.
GGACGTGGACGCGACCACCGCCGCCGGGCGGATGGTGCTGAGCGTGATGGCGTCGGTTGCTGAATTCGAGAGCCGCCGGATCAGCGAGCGGACCCGCGACGCCCTGGCCGCGGCGAAGGAAAGGGGAGTGAAGCTGGGCGGACTGCGCCCCGGCACCCTCACCCGCAACGATGCCGCGAAGGACCGCGCCACCGCAGAAGCCCAGGCCCTGCGCCCCCTGCTGGTGCCGATGGTGAGCGCCGGCTACAGCCTGCGGAAGATCAGCGAGGCCCTCGCCGCGGCTGGCACCGTCACCCGCACCGGAGCGCCCCTCTCACCCTCTGGCGTGCGAAACATCCTGCAGCGGCTGGAGCTGGTGGGGGCCTGAGCCCCCAGCCGAGTGAGATCAGGATGGGGCTTCTTCTCTCACTCCCCAGCTCAATTTCACGTTTAAGCGGATGCTGCCGCTCGATCGCGTGAAAACACGAATAACGTCGAAAATGGAGGTGGCTAACGCCGCGAACGGTATTAGGTTGGTCATGAGGTTTTCTTTGTAAGTGGACCCCGGCCATCAATGAAGCCCTCAGGAGCTCTCACCCTCCTGGGGGCTTTGGGCTGCGAGAGCCTCGGCCGTGGCTTGCACCCTACGTACAGCTTCCTGGGGTCGCAAGGAGAAGCGGGGAGTGCCATAGGCTCAAAAGACTTGCGCCACAACGGATTAGCGGATTCCACGCCAATCTCAGCGGCCAGGGGTGATCGACTGAACCATCCCCCGGGTCCTCCTGGGAGTCCGATGGTGCCGATCCGTGAAGCGCCCGGTCTCTGCCTCGACAACCGCTGAAAAGAAGGTGAGGTGGAAGCGATGGCCACCGAGCGCCGCGCCGTGGTGGTCGCCGAATTCGTAGAGATCGAGTCCGGCCGCAAGGCGGACCGCCCCCAACTGGCCGCCGCCCTGGCCGAGGCCCGCAAGCGTGGCACCGCCGTGGCCGTGGCCAAGCTCGACCGGATCGCGCGGGATGCGGAGCTGGTGCTGAGGCTCAGCCGGGAAGCGGAAGCCAACGGGATGGCCGGCTTCCTGTTCTGTGATCTGCCGGACGTGGACGCCACCACCGCCGCCGGGCGGATGGTGCTTTCCGTGATGGCGTCGGTTGCTGAATTCGAGAGTCGCCGGATTAGCGAGAGGACCCGTGACGCCCTGGCCGCGGCGAAGGAAAGGGGGGTGAAGCTGGGCGGCCTGCGCCCCGGCACCCTCACCCGCACCGGCAACCCCCTCCCCCCTCTGGCGTGTGGAACATCCTGCAGCGGCTGGAGCTGGGCGGGGTCTGATGCGGACCCCCGCCCGCGTTGGTTGCAAGTCCGCATCAATGTCCGTACACTTGTGCGCATGCGCAAGGCTTCCCACCAGGGCGCCTCTGTCGCATCACCACCACCCACTCTGGTCAACGATGCCAACCTCGACGATCCCCACCAGGAGCAACTCGCCCCCGACCCAACCCCCCGCAAAAAAGGCCATGCCTTCTGATGCACTAGATGGTGCAAAAGAAGAACGCGTGCAATTCCGCGCTAGTGGAGGTCTCTTAGCGGTACTTGATGAGCTTAAGGAAAGCTACGGGCTATCTAGGTCCGAGAGCATCCGAAGGGCTATCACTCTCTTTTTTATCGCAAAAAGGGAGCAGCGCAAGGGGTTTGGGCTTGCCGTTATTGACGAGCACGGGGCGGTTGTTGGAGAGGTTCACTCTTTCTAACATCAACTTTCCCTAGCCATCTTCATGTCTCAAGAACAGCCGGCTCCCAGTCAAGACGAGTTTAACGTCCAAGCCCAAATGGATGCTCTCGGCATCACCCCGCGGACTTTATCCGAAGTCGTCGTTCCTATTTTTACGGCGGGGTCCGAAGCAACAAAAATGGGCTTCGACGCGGCCAATAATGCAAGCGATTCAAGCCTGCGCGGGAAATGGACCAAGTTCTTTGTCGTATGGTTAATAGCGGAACTCGTGAGCCTGGTTATTGTGTTTATTCCATCTTTGGACGATGAAGCCAGGAGGGTAGCGGTAGAGTCGGCAACTAGATACTTGCCGCTACTTGCTGCGGGTTTTATACTGGGAAAATTGGGGAAAGACTAATCTTTTTCCGAATTCGTTGTGCGCGGCGGTCGGCGCCCGCACCGGAGCGCCCCTCTCGCCCTCTGGCGTGCGAAACCTCCTGCAGCGGCTGGAGCTGGCGGGCTGAGGCCGCGGCCGTCCTCACAGACACAGGCAAGCGGATCGGCTGAAATGCAGTCGTTCCGCGGCAGATTCGCGCGTTTTTTTTTCGCTGAAATGCGGCCGTTCCGCCCTGTTTCGTGCGGCTTTTCTCCATGGCGTGACAAAGTTGGAGCGGGCTTTGATTCGCTGAGATCCATTGCACAGCAGCGCTTTTCCAGCTTTCTGGCCGGTAGCGGCGCTCCTCTGGTGCAATCGCCCAGATCCCTTGCGGCCAAAGGGTCCGCACCTGCTCACCGGCCCCTCGTGGGCGCCAGCGGGCCTCTATTCGCTGAGATCCGTTGTACTGCGGTGCTTTTCCCGTTTTCTCGGCCGGCCGCGGCCGTTGATCCGAGGCTTCCGATGACGAAACGCCCCCGATCCGAGGACTGCGAGCGGCTGACGCTGGCCAGGGTTCGCCCCCTGGTACAGCCCGGCGCGGAGGCCCTGAGACTGGCCGATGGCACCGTGCTGGCCCTGCGCTGGGGGGCTGTGCGTGGTTGCTACGGGGGGGATCGAGACGGCCGGGCCCTGCTGCTCATCTGCCCGAGCTGTGGGGGCAATGCCCGTGTGCTCCATCGCCCTCCTGCCAGGGCCTGGGGCTGCTGGAGCTGCACCCCCGTTTCGCGGCGCTCCCATCGCCGGCCTGGCGCCCGCGCCGGTTGCCGGAAGCCCCCCAACTGGACGCATGAGCAGATCGCCGCTGAGCAGCGCCGCTGTGCCGATCTGCTGGGGCTGGCCAGCTGGCCGCCGCGAGCATTGCTCTGGACGTCCGCCGATTTGTTGGCTTTGCCGCGCCGCCCTGGGGCTCCCCGGATCAGCAGGATGAAAGCGTGTGCCCTCGCCCTGCGGCTTAATGCCCTGGATACGCTGCGCTGGTCGTTGCCCTTTCCGGCTCTGCTGTCCCGCATTGCGGAGCAACAACCGGGTTATCGGTCACCGGAGAAAACGGGAGAGTTTCAGCAGCTGAATGCCGACGCGAAAGGGTGGATTCGGGCCACCGCCTGGGCCGTGCGGAGGCCATCCCGCGATCGGCGCAGCGAATCCCGACGTTGAAGCGCTTTTCTGGTGATCGGAAACTGCCGCGAGCTGCTGGGACTGAGCCGTTATCTGTCTGTGGTTTGTGCCTCAACAGACGGACCTAGCTTTTCGGCAGCCGCGCCGATTACCCATGGCCACCAGCCCCGCCCCCCCGCTGGTCGTCCCCGACCTTCGCCGCCGGGGGCAGACCCAACCGCCGGTGACTCTTCGCCTGTCGAGTGATTTGATCGCCGGTCTCGATCAGCAGGCCGACCGCCTGCAGACCACCCGAGCCGGGCTGATCCGCGCCCTGCTGGTGCGGGGGATGAAACAACTACAGCGGCTGGGTTGACCGAATGAGGCCCGCCCATGCAAGCCACAGGCAGGGAATCAGTGCACCGCCCGCACAGCTATCGAACGTGCAACAAATTGCAAACGCTCGGCGCGGATGCTTGACAAGAAGGGCGCTTAGAGTGGCCGTTTCGTACTGCCTTCGTATGCCTGCTGCCCCGCCGCTCATCGTTCCCGACTATCGCCGCCCTGGCCAATCCCTGCCGCCTGTTTCACTGCGACTCCCGGCAGAGATCCTCGATCCCCTCGACCGTCAAGCGGATCGACTGCAGACCACCCGGGCCGGCCTGGCCCGAGCCCTGCTGGCCCAGGGGCTGGACCGGCTGCAGTCCGCCACGGCGGCCCCCTGACCGCCCACCGGCTGGCGCCGAAAGGTTCCGGCCGGTTTCATGCCATGAAGAAGGGCCCCCGAGGGAGCCCTTCTCACAAACAAGCCCGGCGCTGCGCTCGTTTCTCAGGCCAGAGCAGCGACCGGGACCCACCCACGGAGGGACCCGAGGTGCTTGAGCTGAATAGTAACCGTGCAACCGTTCAAGGGGAAGCGGCCCCGTTACGGACTACACAAGGTGTGCCCTGTACAGCCCTGCCGATGGTCGGCAGCGGCTGGGATGCCTGGCCCCCAGGCCCTGAGGCCCCCCTGGCCCGCCACCTGACGGAGTGGACACAAGGGAGCGCCGTGGCGCCCGTGCTGGCCGCGGCGAACCTGCAGACCCTGCAGGGTTGGCCCGTGCTGGAGGCCCTCGCCGGCCATCGCCTGGCCCTACTGGGAGGCCACGCCAGCCAGTACGCCACCACTGAAACCGCCCGCATCCTGCGGCCCCTGGAGCCCATCGCCGCGGCCGGTGGTTGGTGGTGCAGCGGTCTCGATCCCCTGGCCGACTGGGCGCCGATGGCCTGGGGGTGCTTCCGACCCGATTCGCCCCGCTGGGATCAGGAGAAGGAAGCCCCGCGCAAATACGAGCACCCCGGCAAGCTGGTCGCCCGCTCGTTCTGGCTGCGGGTTCCCGCCTCGATCGCCCGCGGGGTGGCGGATCGCTACGGCCTGGAGCTTCCCCCCGAGGTGGCCGCCGATGGCCGCGGCGATCGTGGCGCCTTCTGGCGCTGGTGGGCGCAGACCCCCGCCCTGCCCCTGCTGCTGACAGAAGGGGTCAAAAAGTGCGCCGCCCTCCTCTCGATCGGCGTGCCCGCCGTGGCGCTGCCTGGCATCTGGAACGGTGCCCCCAAGAACCCCGACACCGGCCGCCCCGAGCTGCTGGCGGAGCTGGCCGCCGTGCCGCTGGCGGATCGGCCGCTCTGGGTTCTCTTTGATGCCAGCGACAAGCCGAACCCGGCTGAACCGCTCGCCGCCGATCGCCTGGGCCGCCTGCTGGCCGCCGCTGGCGCCCTCGTGCGGGTGGGCATCGTGCCCGGTACCCACGGCAAAGGCGCAGACGATCACCTGGCCGCCGGGGGGAGCTGGGAGGCCCTCGCCGCGGCCCTGCTGCCCCTCGCCCCTCGCCCCGTTCTGCCCACCCTGCGGGCCGCCGATCGGATCGCTCCCGCCGGTCAGTGGTTGGGGGGGGCCTGCCCCCTCCCCTCCCCAGAAGCCGCGCCGCTGGTGGTGATCCAAGCCCCCATGGGTTGCGGCAAGACAGAAGCCATCGCCGCCGCCCTGGCGCCCCTGGCCGCCGTTGGCGTGCCCGTCCTGATGCCCTCCCATCGCAAGGCCCTGGGCCAGGCCGCGGCCGAGCGGGTGGGGGTGCCCTGGCGCCCTGCCCCCGGATCGGATGAACGGCAGCAAGGCGCGGCCGGTTGCTGGGATTCCTGGTGTCCAGGCTCCGCCCTGCGGATCAGCGGCCACGGCTGGAGCGGCGGCGCCTTTGTGCTCGATGAATGGGCGCAAGCCTGCCAGCACTTGCTTTCGAGCGCCGGCACCGCCTTAGGGGACGATCGCCGCGCTGTGGTGCTCCGCACCCTGGCCGATCAACTCCCCCGCATGGGCCAGACCATCGCCGCCGATGCCCAGATGCCGGACTGGGCCGTGCGCCTGCTGGAGCGCCTCAGCGGTCGCCGCGCCGTGGTGATTCGCTCCGATCACCAGCCGATGGCCGGCCGGCCCCTCCACGCTCCCCAGGGATTCGGGCTGCCTCAGGAGGCCGCGGCTGCCTTCTGGGTCAAGTGGTCTGAGGTGATCAGCGCGGGTGAGCCCTTCCTTTGCTGGGCTTCCGCGCAACAGGCCCGGATGCGCAACGCTCCCCAGACCCTGGCGATTCAGCACAAGCGCTGGCGGCCTGCCGACCTGGTGGATGTGATCGACAGCACGACAGAGGAACTGGCCGCCGAGCTGGCGGCAGACCCGGACGCCTTCGCGGAGCGGCGCATTGCGGAAGCACGCCGCCTGGGGGTGAACTGGGCGCTTTACTGCTCGCCGGCTATCTCCAGCGGGGTCAGCTTCTCCCGCTGGCGGCCCGCCTGCGTGCTCGCCTACGCGGGGGGGCGGATCGCCCCCGAGCATGTGGCCCAAGCCCTCGCCCGTGTCCGCTGCCCCGAGGTGCCCGCCTATCTCTTTGCGCCGGATCGCTGCCCCGGCGGCGCCCTGCGGGTCGGATCCGGCGCCACCGATCCGGCCCGGCTGATCGCCGAGCTCCGCGCCTCCACTGACCCCCTGCTGGGGGCACTGGAGGCCCCCGCCGATGGCGGCGCCTGTCTGGAGGCTTGGGCCGAAATGAGCGCCCACCGCAACCGCCAGCGGCTGGCCTACGCCGCGACGATCGCCGGGCTGCTGCAGCGGGAAGGCTGGGCGCTGCAGGCACCCGAACCCGAACGGGCCGACGCGGAAGACCTCGCCCGCTCCATCGCCGAATCCCTGGGGGAGATCACAGATATGGCCCTCTGGGCGGAAGACTCCGCCGTGATTGAGGCCGAGCCCCTCTCCCCAGAGGAAGCCGAGGCCCTCGCCCGCCGCCGCACCCTCCAGCCGGCGGAGCGGGCCGCCCTGCAGCGCCACCGGCTGGCCCTGCGCTGGGGGCTGGGGGCCGCGGCACCCTCTCCCGCCCTGCTGGAGGCCGAGCGGGACGGGTTGCGGGATCGCCTGCGGCTGGGCTGGCTGCTCACCACCCCCGAGGCCCTCGCCCTGGTACCCGAGCACGACCGCCAGCGCATCGCCGCCCTCGATGCCGCCGGCAGGCCCTTTGAGCCCGACCGCCTGCGGGTGGCCCTCGCCCCTCGCATCGCCGCCCTCCAAGCCCTGGGGGTGCCCCGCCTGCTGGAGCGTTTCGCGGCCGGGGAGACGATCCCCGCCACCGATCCCGCCGTGCTGGAGCTGCACGCCACCGCCACCGCCCACCGGGGCCAGGTTCTGACCGCCCTGGGAATCAGCCCCCGCAAGCTCCCCACCGGCACCCTGAGAGCCCTGCTGGAGGCCATCGGCTGGAAGCTGGAGCAGTCCGGCCGGATCAAGGCACGCGGGGACGACCGGGACGCCTACGTCTACACCGCCCAGCGGGAGGCCCTGCCCGAGGGGGTGGAAGCCCAGGCCCTCGCCGCCGCCTTCCTGGCGGAGCTGCGGGAGCCGCTGGCGGGCCGGAAGGGTGGGGCTAAAAAAGCCCTTACGGAGATTCTCTGTAGGGGAGAAAAAAGCCCCAACCGCCCACCGGATCCCCCGCCGCCACCCCTGCGGCTGCTCCCCCTGCGTCCGGCCGCGGCGATTCCCTGGGTTAGTGGCCCGCCGCGGCCACCCTGCCGGGGCTTCCGGGCTCTGCAGCGGGTTGCCTGAGGCCGGCTGCCCCCACTGGTCCCGGCTGCTGTTGGAGCCCCCTGCCTGCGCCATGCTGCGCGCCCTACGCCCCGCCTACCGCCCGTGTCTATGGCTGAAATCGTCGCGTGTCTGCCCCCTTGGTGGCCATGGGGCCTGGTTTTGCTGGAGCTGGTGGTAGTAGCTGCTGCTGCTTTTTGGTGGCGGGATGAGCTGCTGGGCTGGGAGCGGGGAAAGTACTGGCCAGTCGTAGCCGTGCTCCTGCCGCCCCTCATCCCCATTGCCAGGAGTCTTGAAGAAACTGCCCCGTCCCCCGTTCGTTACGCTACGGTTGCTGGACTGCTACTTGCTGTCGCGGTCTTCCAACTCTATGGACAAGCACGTAACAACCGAGACAGAACTAAGACGGAACGTCGATTCATTGATCTCATCAATGGAATCGAGCAACAAGGAGTTGAGATCCGCCGAAGCAGAGTTGAGTCAGAAACTCGACTCTTATTTATACTCCATGAAGTCCAGCAACAGGGGATTGCTGTCGGCCGCATCGCGAATGGAATTACAGCTGTCGCAGCTCAAGCCAAAGAAGAAACCGAAGACGATTAATCCGGTTCCCGCTTGATTAGCTAATCCTGAGCAGCGGGGCCAGGCTGCTGGCTGCCGTGCTTGATTCCTCCTCCGCCCCGGCGCGGGGCTTTCATGCTCTGCAGCGGCAGGCCGCGGCCTGCTGACACCCCCCATTTTTCGGACGCATACCGAACCCCAAAAAAGATGGCGGCGCGAAATTCGGGCCGTCACCCATGGAGCTGAACCGAATTTCTGCCCCCTATCCAGGGGGCGGGGCGGATCGGCCAGAAACTGGCCGTCACCCATGGGGCCTGCCCGCTGGGTCGGTTTCTCCAATCCAGCCATGGCGGCGCCGATGGTGCGGAGCAATCGCCACCCTGATGTCCGTGGCGGGGGACCCTGGGGAGCCCCTCGCCCTGCCCCCCTACCGGCACACTTTGGGTCCTCCGACAGGCCCCCCTTACTGCGGGTCCATGAGCCCCGATCCCTCGCCAGCGCGGGCCCTGAAAACGAGTGGCGGAACGGTTGCGGAAGTTGCGCAACCGGTTGCGGAACGGTCGAGAGGCCGACTGTCCGCGCCGGGGAATCCTGGGACCCCCCGCGCCCTGACCCCCTCGCCTCCCTGCTGGCCGCCGTGCTCGATCCTGCTGCCGCTCGACCGTCGGGTCGGTTGCGCCCGCGGGTGGTGGGGTGGCCTGGTGTCTCTGGCCGGGAGAGCCTGCCATGATTAGACTATTGCTTAACCCTCAATGCGCTCCGCCCTTTCGCTAGGTGTCTTAGCGATTTTTGCCAATTTATCCAGCCCTCCCGTATCGTTCTCCCAGGCATGGGCTCCCGCCAGTGGCCTGAGTGATTCCCAGGCGTGTGGGAGCAGCCCGAATCTTTACGACTACAGCCCACAGGGGCAGCCGACTCGTGCATATTTCAGAGAGTCTGACGCCTACAGGAGATGTGTAGATGCTAATCGCAGGGAAAGCATTAGGACTTTAAGAGAGCAACGTGAAGCCGAAAACTCGCGTAGGAGGGACGCTGAAGTCGAAAGGGCTAGTAGAAAGGAAAGTGAAGCCCGAAAATATGAGAGCAGTGGTCAGCCCACTCAACTGGCCGCCACCAATTTTGACACAGCCATCTTCACTGCCAAAAATAAATACTGCAGTACGGTGGCCGCTTCTGGCGGTGTAGTGGTCGATAAGCCTTTGTTGATTGACAGGGCAGTGGTTTACGCCATTTCAATATGGAAAGAGGATGTTACAGATCGCGATGTCTTCCGTAGCCGTGTGGTGCAAGCAATCGAATCAGAAGGCTGTGGGCGGACCGCTTACTCCCCTCCTCCCTCGCAGAGTCCTTCTCTCCCTTCTGCTGTGCCGAGTCCGACACCGCAGTATGGGGGGAGCTGTGTTGCCATCATTAACGGGGTGCGTCTCAAGATGTGCTCGGGGCGGTTCTGATTACCGTCGCGCCGTCTGGCTGATCTGGCTTGGGACCCCCTCTATCCCCATCACTGCCGGCACCGGCTGGCGTCACTGACGGCTGACCGGATCGCCCACTGCCCCCACCGCCGGGCCGATCGCTGCGGCCCCCGCTTCCCTGTCACTGCCGCCACCGGCTGCCGTCAGTGACCCCACCCCCCGCCACCGATCCCCCCGCGCCTCTGGAAGGGGTGCCAGACCTGACCCTGGCCGATTGCTGCCAACGGTGGGGGGTGAACAGCCGCAATAGCGTCAAGGCCCGCGCCGCCGCCCTGGGGGTGGAGCTGCGGCGGGAGAGCAGCACCCGCACTGTCTGGCCAGCCGAGTGGCTGTCCCTGGGCGATGAGCTGCAGGAGCACCTATCTGGCGGGGGGAAGCTGGCCGACTTTCCGGGGTCAGTGACGGAACCGGCTGGCGGCAGTGACGGCACCACCCCAGGGGCCCAGTCTCTCGCGCCCCGCTCCGCCGGCTTGTCAGTGACGGCACCGGCTGGCGGCAGTGACGCCCTCGCCGCCCTCGCCCAGCTGGCCGCGGCGATCACCCCACCGCCCCCACCGCCGGACCCGCTGTCTGTGGCGCGGGGTCTGGCTGAGGCTGCCGAGCTGGGGGCCTGGCTGTCCGTGGCGGAGCTGGCCCGCTTGCTGGGGGTTGCCCCCGGAACGGTGCGCGGCTGGAGCAGCGGCCACCACCCCCGGCCGGGCTTCCAGCTGGAGCGCCGGAAGGATGGCGCGGCTGTGTGGTGGCGGGTGGCCGCCGCGAAGGACTGAGGCCCACCCCATCACTGCCGGCACCCGCTGGCGTCAGTGACGCCACGTAACGAACCGCCCCCACCCCCTCTGTACAAGGCACAACGTCCGTAGTCTGTTTGTACGGCAGGGGGAGACCCGTGGAACTGATCGCCTACTACCGGGTCAGCACCGTCCGCCAGGGGGAGAGCGGCCTGGGTCTCGAAGCGCAGCGCTCGAAGGTGGAAGCGATGGCCACCGAGCGCCGCGCCGTGGTGGTCGCCGAATTCGTAGAGATCGAGTCCGGCCGCAAGGCAGACCGCCCCCAGCTGGCCGCCGCCCTGGCTGAGGCCCGCAAGCGTGGCGCCGCCGTGGCCGTGGCCAAGCTCGACCGGATCGCCAGGGATGCGGAGCTGGTGCTTCGCCTGTCGCGTGAGGCCCAGAACAACGGGATGGCCGGCTTCCTGTTCTGTGATCTGCCGGACGTGGACGCGACCACCGCCGCCGGGCGGATGGTGCTGAGCGTGATGGCGTCGGTTGCTGAATTCGAGAGCCGCCGGATCAGCGAGCGGACCCGCGACGCCCTGGCCGCGGCGAAGGAAAGGGGGGTGAAGCTGGGCGGCCTGCGCCCCGG
>JBILEP010000318.1:0-2959 GCA_044352045.1 Cyanobium sp.
GCTCCGGCATCGCCTACGTGCCCCAGGGGCGTGAGATCATCCCCCAGCTCACGGTGCGGGAAAACCTGCTGCTCGGTCTGGAGGCCCGTCCCGGTGGCCTCACCCAGGAGCGGCACATCGATCCGCTCGTGTTTGAGCTGTTCCCGGTGCTGGAGAAATTCCTCTCCCGCCGCGGTGGCGACCTCTCGGGCGGCCAGCAGCAGCAGCTGGCGATCGCCCGGGCCCTGCTCGGCCATCCTCGCCTGCTGCTGCTCGACGAACCCACCGAGGGCATCCAGCCGTCGGTGGTGCTCGACATCCAGCGGGCGGTGGCGCGCATCCTGCGGGAGACGGCGATCGGCGTGCTGCTGGTGGAGCACCACGCCAGTTTCGTGCGCCAGTCCGACTGGTACTACGCCATGCAGAAGGGCGGCATCGTCGCCAGCGGCGCCACCGCCGACCTGAGCCCGGAGATGATCCAGCGGTTCCTTAGCGTCTGAGTGGATCGCTCCCACCCTTGATCCTTCCCCCATGCCCCTGATGTCGCCGCGTCACCTCCCTGCCCAGGCCCTCGCCCTGGGCGTCAGCCTGGCTGGCTGGCTCGCTTCGCCTTCCCTGGCCCAGACCTGCCAGTTCCTCGCGCCAGTGGGGGGCAATGGGGTCACGAACATCGTCACCAAGACGATCGGGCCGGGTAATCCCTTTGGCCGACCGAACTGGAACACGGATTTCTTCGTCACCCAGCCGTTCAGCTCCTTCAAGCTGTTCTTCACGGCCAATTCCTCGGTGAGCGCCACCTATCCGATTCAGGGCTATCTCAAGTTCACCGATGGCTCCAGCCTGCAGGTGATCAATGAGAACTTTGCCCCCCAGATGGGCACGGGCCGGCATTGGGATGTGCCCGCGGTGCCAGGCAAGACGGTGAGCCAGGTGAATTTCAAGATCGGCGCAAGCAGCGATCAGGCCGCCACCGGTTTTACTTATCGCATCTCCGTGCAGGGCTGCAACTGAATCGCGCCGTCAGGAGGCCGCCTTGCCACCCTGAAGCAGGTCGCGCCAAAGGGCCTCGGCCTGTGCCGGGGTGGGCGCCACCAGCGCCTCCCCCTCGAAGGCCGCCACCGGCCGACAACCCAGGCTGTTGATCAGCAGGGCCCCCTCGCTGGCGCGCAGATCCTCCGCCTGCAGGGGTTGTTCCACCGCCAGCCCCCGCGCCAGGGCCAGCCCCCGCAGGATGCCCGGCAGGCAACCGCTGGCGCCGGGCGGGGTGCGCCAGCGCCCGTCCAGGCGAACCAGCAGGTTGGCGGCGGTGGCGCAGCAGAGACCGCCTGAGCTGCTGGCCAGCAGGGCGTCGTCGGCGCCGCGGGCGCGGGCTTCGCGGCGGGCGAGGAGGGAGCCGCCGTAGGCGAAGGTTTTGCAGCGGCTGAGCAGGCTGGCGGCGTTGCGGGTTTCCAGGCGGCTGAGCACCAGCCGCACCGGCTCGAAGCGGGGCGCCGCGGGGCTGTAGCTGAGCCAGAAGCGCGGCCCCGCCCCCGGCCAGCCCGGCGGCGGCGGCTCCAGCCCCCGGCCGCCGCCGCCGCGGCTCAGGTTCAGACGCAGCACGCCGCTGGTAGCCCCGCTGCGGGCCACCGCTTCGGCCAGCAGCGCCTCCAGGCGCGGCGCCGGCGGTGGCGGCGGCAGCTCCAGCTGGGCGGCCGCCGCGTCCCAGCGCTGGCGATGCTCCTCCAGCCGCCAGGCGCGGCCCCCCTCCACCTGCAGGGTTTCGAACAGGCCATCGGCGAGCAACAGGCCCCGGTCGTCGAGGGGAAGGCGCAGCTGGGTGGGTGGCCCCCAGGCGCCGGCCGCGGTGGGATCCCAGGCGTCGCCGAGCCAGGCGAGCGGCCCGCTCACGCCAGGGCCTCCAGCAGCGGCCGGATCTTCCAGCCCATCTCCACCGCCTCCCCCTGCGGATCGGAATCGGCGACGATGCCGCCGCCGGCGTGGAGCCGCAGCCGCAGGCCTTTCACCATCAGGGTGCGGATCAGGATGCTGCTGTCGAAGCTGCCGTCGGCGGCCAGGTGGAACAGGGAGCCGCAGTAGGGCCCGCGGGGCAGCGGTTCGAGGGCGTCGAGGCGCTGGCAGGCGCGCAGCTTGGGGGCGCCGCTGATCGAGCCCCCCGGCCAGCTGGCCCGCAGCAGATCCACCGCGCTCCGGCCTGGCGCCAGCTGGCCGGTCACCACCGAGGTGAGGTGGTGCACCTGGGCGTAGCTCTCCAGCCCCACCAGCTGGGGCACATCGATCGAACCGGGCAGGCACACCCGGCCCAGGTCGTTGCGCAGCAGGTCGACGATCATCACGTTCTCGGCCCGGTCCTTCGGATCGCAGATCAGCTCGGCCGCGGCGTCGGCGTCGGCGATCGGGTCGGCGTGGCGGGGGCGGGTGCCCTTGATCGGCCGCGTTTCCACCCGCCCGTCGGGCTCCAGCCGCAGGAAGCGCTCCGGCGAGGCGGAGAGCACCGCCTCCTCACCGGCGATCGCCAGGCCGGCGAAGGGGGCGGGGCAGTGGCGGCGCAGGCGCCCGTAGAGGGCGAGCGGATCGGGCGGTTCCGCCAGTTGCGCCTCGCAGCAGGCGGTGAGGTTGGCCTGGAACAGATCGCCCGCCGCGATCCATTCCCGCAGCCGCCGCACGCCCTCGGCATAGCGCTCCGGGGTGGTGTGCCAGTGCCAGGCGGCCAGGGGCAGGCCGGGCCAGGGCGGATCGGCGGCGGCGGCCGGGCTGGCCGCCAGGCCCTCCACCAGGGCGGCGAGCTGGTCCAGCAGTCGCCGGTCGTGGCCCTCCAGCCAGCAGCGGCGGCTGGCGCGGTCGAAGTGGAGCAGGGGATCGAAGCGGGCGCACCAGAGGCTGGCCATGTCGCTCTGGCGCCAGTGGCGGGCGGGTTCGCTCCAGGCGGCGGCCTCGTAGGCCAGCCAGCCCAGCCAGGCTCCCGCCGCATCCTCCGCCAGCA
>JBILEP010000321.1:0-2921 GCA_044352045.1 Cyanobium sp.
GGCAAGGGATACGAAAACAAGAGAGCGTCGGCGAACCGTGGGCGGCTCCTGCCCACCCCGTCGCCGAGGTGGGCGGGCGGCGGCTGCGGATCGGGATCCTGTGCGCCGATCTCGGCGCCCATGTGGTCAGCAGCTTCCTGGCGGCGTTCCTGGAGGGCTACCAACGGGACCAGCTGGAGGTGGAGCTGATCGCCACCCACCTGCGCCATGAAGCCAGAGCAGAGACGCTCATCGCCCAGGCCGACGGGGCCCACTCCACCGTGGGGCTGAGCAGCCGCGAAGCCAGGGAGCTCCTGCGGCGCCAGCGGTATGACGTGATCGTGGAGACGGCGGGATTCACCCATCCTGCCAACCTCGAACTTCTGGCCCAGCGCTGCGCGCCGGTGCAATGCCACTGGATCGGCTATCACGCCTCTACAGGCCTGGACACGATCGACTGGTTCCTCGGCGATGGGGACTTCAGCCCCGCCGAGTTCGCGGATCAGTTCCGGGAAAAGCTCTGGTGTCTGCCCCGACCCTGGCTGGCCCGCAGCCCAAGCACGCCTCCGCCGCTGGCCCAGGCCGAGATCACCAGCGAAGCGCCCGTCTTGGGCAGCTTCAACCAGCTGGCGAAACTCGGGGAGCCCACCCTGGCGTTCTGGGCGGCCGCCCTCCGGGCGCTGCCCCAGGCCCAGCTGCTGATCAAGGACCGGCACACCAGCAACCCCAGCGCCTGCCGACGTATCCGGGAGTCGCTGGCGCGCAGGGGGATCGACCCTGGCCGGCTCCGCTTCCTGCCCGCCGTGCCCGATTGGCAGGATCATCTGCGGACCTACAACAGCATCGACATCGCCCTTGACGCCACCCCCTGGAGCGGCTCCAGCACCGCCTTCGATGCCCTGGCGATGGGGGTGCCGCTGGTGGCGATCCGGGGGGACTGCCCGTCCGCCCGGATGAGCACGTCGGTGCTGACGGGAATGGATCGCCGGGAATGGATCAGCGACGATCCCACCGGCTTCGCGGCGATCGTGGCCGGCTTGGCCCGCGATCTGCCAGCTCTGAGGCGCGACAAGGCGGCACGACAACGCCAGGCGCTCTCCAGTTGCCTGCACGACCCCCACGATCTGGGCCGCCATGTGGGCGACGCGCTGATGGCCATGCACCGGCTCGCCGCTTGAACCCGATGGCTCCCCCGGATCGCGCCCAGGCCGAGGCTCTGATCAATGCGCGGCAGTTCCTTGAGGCCGAGGCCCTGCTCGCCCGGTTGCGCCAGCAGGATCCCGGCGACGACGAATTGGCCTTCCGCCATGCCCAGATCCTCCACTCGATCGGGCGGCTGGAGGAGGCGATTCCGGGCTATCTGCAGGCCATGGCGGCGGAGCCGTTCAACCCCAAACCCCTCAAGCAGCTGGGCCTGCTGTTGCAGGAGGCCGGTGAGCCCCAGCAGGCAATCGATCTGTTCCAGCAGGCCCTGGCCCTGGCCCCCACGGACTGTGAAGCGCTCTACTTCCTGGCCCGTGCCCATTCCAGCCAGGCCCAGATCGACACGGCCCGCCCCCTATACGAGCGGATCGCCCAGATCGATCCCCAGGATCCGGTGGCCCCCTTCAGCCTCGGCCATGACGCACGCCAGCTCGGGGAGCGGGAACGGGCCCTGGCGTTGTTCGAGCAGGCCCGCTCGCTGGTGCGAGGGCAGCGGCAACCGACCCTGTGGGTGCTGGAGGAGCTGATCTTCCTCCTCTCGATCGGCTCCGCCGATCAGGGCCCGGCCTACGTCGAAGCCACCGACGCGTACTGGCGGCTGGTGCGGGAGGGGGAGGGGACGGGGGCGAAGCCTGCCGCGCCGCCGCTGCTGGGCGAGATCCGGGAACGGCTGCGGGTGGGAATCCTCAGCGCCGATCTGGGCGACCACGTGGTGGGATCCTTCCTGGGCGGCTTCCTGGATGCCTACCGCCGCGACAGCCTGGCGGTGGAGCTGATCGCCACCAAGCTGCGCCATGAGGAGCGGGGCGAGGCCCTGGCCGCCCGCGCCGAGGCGGCCCTCAGCGTGCACGGTCTCGGGGTGGAGGAGTCGCGCGCGCTGCTGCGGCAGCGGCACTACGACGTGATCGTGGAGACGGCCGGCTTCACCCACGCCGCGAGCCTGGAACTGCTGGCCGAGCGGTGCGCCCCGGTGCAGTGCCACTGGATCGGCTACCACGCCTCCACCGGCCTGGACACGATCGACTGGTTCCTCGGCGACGGGGTGTTCACCCCCCCCGAGTTCGCGGATCAGTTTCGGGAAAAGCTCTGGCGTCTGCCCCGACCCTGGCTGGCCCGCTGCCAGCGCTGGACCCCTGTGGAGGCCACCGCCAACGGCACGATCGGCGTCATGCCGGTGCTCGGCAGCTTCAACCAGCTGGCCAAGCTGGGGGAGGCCACCCTGGAATTCTGGGCCGCCGCCCTGGCGGCCGTGCCTGAGGCCCAGCTGGTGATCAAGGATCGGCTCACGTCCAACCCCTCGGCCTGCGATCGCATCCGAGCCGCTCTGGCGCAGCGGGGCATCGATCCAGCGCGCCTTACCTTCAAACCCCGCCTGGCCGCCATGGGCGATCACCTGCGGGCCTACAACGGCATCGACATCGCCCTCGACACCACCCCCTGGAGCAGCTCCAGCACCGCCTTTGATGCCCTCAGCATGGGCGTGCCCCTGGTGGCCATCCGCGGCGACTGCGCCTCGGCGCGGATGAGCAGCTCCCTGCTGACGGGAATCGGCCGGCAGGAATGGATTCAGCAGGACCCGGCCGGTTTCGCCGCGGTTGTAGCGGAGCTGACCGGCGACCTGCCCCGGCTGCGGGCGGGCCGGGCAGAACGGCAGCGCCGGGTGCTGGCCAGCCCGCTCTACGACCCCAACGATCTGGCTCACCACGTCGGCGAGGCGCTGGCGGCCATGCGACGGCTCG
>JBILEP010000322.1:0-2910 GCA_044352045.1 Cyanobium sp.
CGTAGTAGGAGTCGGTCATGGGGAGGTGCGTCTTGGTCGCCCTGGGGAGGGGCTGGGGGCGGGATCCGGCGGAGCCGACCACCAGCGACGGATCCTGCAACCTATCGCAGCGCCCCTCCGGCAGCGCCCCTCAAAACAGCTGCATGCGCACGGCCTCGGAGACGGTGGGGATCTCGGCCTCCCGACCCCGCGCGGCCTCGACGATGCCGTAGAGCACCACCAGGAGGGTGCCGAGGAAGACGGCATTGGCGAGGGTGCGCACCAGGAAGGTGTCCGCCAGGGAGGGGAAGAGGGTCTGGAAGGCCAGCTGGAGCAGCACCAGCACGATGTCGATCAGCAGGGCCTGGAAGACGGCGAAGCGCACGAAGTAGGGCACCTGCGGGTTGCGGGCGACGGCGAGGAACAGCACCAGGAAGAGCACCAGGCTGCCCAGGGGCACGGCGTTCTGCAGGAACTGCAGCGGCGCGGCCGGCAAGGCCAGCCAGAGCAGCGCGGGAAACTCACGGAAGAGGGAGGTGCCGAAGCCGATCCCGTCGCTCCAGGGCAGCAGGTAGGCCAGCGCGGCGACCAGGCGCTGCCAGAGGGGAGGGTCCTGCATCGGATCGGAGCGTGGGCCGGGTCCAGTCCAGGCTAGGCGGAGGCCAGCTGGGCCAGGGCGGCGGCCCGCATCGCCTCCACGGGCACGCCCTCCAGGCCGCTCCACAGCCGCAACGAGGCCGCCCCCTGGCGCACCAGCATCTCCAGGCCATCCAACACGCGGCAGCCGCGGGCGCCGGCCCGCTTCAACAGCTCGCTGGGCCGGGGGGTGTAGATGAGGTCGTAGACCACGCAGCCGGCGCCCAGCCCCTCCAGGTCGGCCTCCGCCAGCGGGCAGCGGCCGGCCGCGCCGGGGTTGCCCGGGGCGGCCATGCCCACCGGCGTGGTGTGCACCACCAGGTCGGCGGCGGCCAGCTCCTCCGCCAGCGCCCCCTGCCGCTCCGGCCAGGCCAGGGTCTGCAGGGCCGGAGCCCAGTGCCGGCAGTCCGCCAGAAGCTCCTCCAGGGCCTGGGGGCGCCGGCCGGCGATGCGGATGCGCTCCAGCCCCAGCTCCACCAGTCCTGCCACCACCGCCCGGGCGCTGCCCCCGCAGCCCAGCACCAGAGCGCTGCGCCCCCGCCAGCTCTCGCCAGGGGCCAGGGCCTCCCGCAGGGGCGCGCAGAACCCCTCCACGTCGGTGTTGGTGCCCCACCAGCCCCCGTCCGCCCGGGGCACCAGGGTGTTGACGGCTCCCAGCCGGGCGGCCAGCGGGCTGAGCTCGGCGGCCAGATCCGCCACCGCCTGCTTGTGGGGAAGCGTCACGTTCAGGCCGCGGCAGCCCATCGCCGCCAGGGCTTGCACCGCCCCCGCCAGTTCGGCCTCGGGAACGGGGAGGGCCAGGTACACCCAGTCGAGTCCCAGTGCCGCCAGGGCGGCGTTGTGCATCGCCGGCGAGAGGGAGTGGCGCACCGGATCGCCGATCACCCCCACCAGGGCCGTGCTGCCGCGGATCGTCTGGGGCTCCGGGGGGGCGGGGGCCATGGGGCGTGCGGCGGGCGTCGGCCCCCCGACCGTAGGCCCGGCGGAACCCTTGCCAGCACTGGCCTCTGGCGCTCCAACCGGCCCCGGTGGGTTCGGGAACCACCCCTCGCCGGGGTGCGAGTCCGCTGCTGAAGATGCTCTCAGTCCGCATTTCATCCACTCCAGGAGGTGGGAATCCATGGGAAAGGTCGTCGGCATTGACCTCGGCACCACGAACAGTTGCGTCGCCGTGATGGAGGGTGGCAAGCCCACGGTGATCGCCAATGCCGAGGGGTTCCGCACGACCCCCTCGGTGGTGGCCTACACCAAAAACCAGGACAAGCTGGTGGGTCAGATCGCCAAGCGCCAGGCGGTCATGAATCCGGAGAACACTTTTTATTCCGTCAAGCGCTTCATCGGCCGCCGGGTTGATGAGGTGAATGAGGAGTCGAAGGAAGTGAGCTATGGCGTGGAGAAGGCGGGCTCCAACGTCAAGGTCAAGTGCCCGGTGCTCAACAAGCAGTTCGCCCCTGAGGAGATCTCCGCCGAGGTGCTGCGCAAGCTGGCCGATGACGCCGGCAAGTACCTGGGCGAAACGGTCACCCAGGCGGTGATCACCGTGCCGGCCTACTTCAACGACTCCCAGCGCCAGGCCACCAAAGACGCCGGCAAGATCGCCGGCCTGGAGGTGCTGCGCATCATCAACGAGCCCACGGCCGCCGCCCTGGCCTATGGCCTCGACAAGAAGAGCAATGAGCGCATCCTCGTCTTCGACCTGGGCGGCGGCACCTTCGACGTGTCCGTGCTGGAGGTGGGCGATGGCGTGTTCGAGGTGCTCTCCACCAGTGGCGACACCCATCTGGGGGGTGATGATTTCGACAAGGTGATCGTCGATTACCTCGCCGCCACCTTCAAGGGCAATGAGGGCATCGACCTGCGCCAGGACAAGCAGGCCCTGCAGCGCCTCACCGAGGCCGCTGAGAAGGCCAAGATCGAGCTCTCCAGCGCCACCCAGGCGGAGATCAACCTGCCCTTCATCACCGCCACGCCGGAGGGTCCGAAGCATCTGGATCTCACCCTCACCCGGGCGAAATTCGAGGAGTTGGCCTCGAAGCTGATCGATCGCTGCAAGGTGCCGGTGGAGCAGGCCCTCAAGGACGCCAAGCTCTCGGCCGCCGAGCTCGACGAGGTGGTGATGGTGGGCGGCTCCACCCGCATCCCGGCCATCCTCGAGCTGGTCAAGCGGGTTACCGGTAAAGACCCCAACCAAACCGTCAACCCCGATGAGGTGGTGGCGGTGGGCGCCGCCATCCAGGGCGGTGTGCTGGCCGGCGAGGTGAAGGACATCCTGCTGCTCGACGTCACGCCCCTCTC
>JBILEP010000324.1:0-2907 GCA_044352045.1 Cyanobium sp.
CCAGGTGATGAAGCTGCTGCTCGACGCCGGCCTGCTCCACGGCGAGTGCCGCACGGTGGAAGACCGCACCCTGGCCGAGGTGTTGGCGGAGGTGCCCGGCGCGCCCCCCGCCGATCAGGAGGTGATTCGCCCCCTGTCCCAGCCGCTCTATGCCCAGGGCCATCTGGCGATCCTCAAAGGCAACCTGGCGGCGGAGGGCGCGGTGGCCAAGATCAGCGGCGTCAAGAATCCCACGATCACCGGTCCGGCCCGGGTGTTCGAGAGCGAGGAGGAGGCCCTGGCGGCGATCCTCGCCAAGCGGATCCGCGAGGGGGATGTGGTGGTGATCCGCTACGAGGGCCCCGTTGGTGGGCCCGGAATGCGGGAGATGCTGGCGCCCACCGCCGCGATCATTGGCGAGGGCCTCGGCGACAAGGTGGCGTTGATCACCGATGGCCGCTTCAGCGGTGGCACCTACGGCATGGTGGTGGGCCATGTCGCCCCCGAGGCCGCGGTCGGCGGCCCGATCGCCCTGGTGGAGGAGGGGGACAGCATCACGGTGGATGCCCACCAGCTGCTCATCCAGCTCAACGTGGCGGAGCAGGAGCTGGAGCGCCGCCGCTCCACCTGGCGCCAGCCCGAGCCCCGCTACCGCACCGGTGTCCTGGGCAAGTACGCCCGGCAGGTGAGCAGCAGCAGCCTGGGGGCCGTGACCGACCAGCCTCCCGCCTGATCGCCGACTCCTCAGAGGGGCAGCAGCAGGGCCCGGAGGCGGCGGGCCAGGGCTTCCAATGGCAGGCCATCGGCCGGTCGCTCGCAGCGTTGCCCCTGGGGGCTCATCCAGACCGGGTGGCTGCCTTGCCAGAGCATCGGCCGTTGGTCGTCCTGGCGCCAGGCGAGGGTGAGATGGATCTCCACACCACTGCGGTAGATCTCCAGCTCCAGATCCTCCGCTTCCAGCCGCTCCCCTTGCCGAGAGCGGGCCTCGATCCGCAGGTTGCAGTCCTCCTCCGCCTCGCTGGAGAGGAGCACCACCCCATGGCGCAGGGGCTTGCGGCAGAGGTCGGCGGCGGCGGCCACCAGACGGCTCAGATCCGTGTTGGCGGTCTCAGGCCAGGGCATCGATCCGCTGGATCAGCAGATGGATCGGCCCCGCTCGGAAACCGGGGTTGGGGCCGCCATCGTCGCCGAATCGGGAGTGGAGCAGTTGCAGGCGAGTGATGCGGGAAGGGTCAAAGCGCAAAGGCAACCCCAGGGGCAGGCCCTCCACCGGCTTGGCCCGCACCGAGGGGATGAGATCGGCAAAGCTCAGGCGGACGCGGCTGAGGCCCTCCGCTTCCGTGCCGAACTCCTGGACCCAGCGCAGGCCGCCCGGGATCAGTTCGGTGAGGCCGGCGACGCCGTCGGAGCAGGCCACCGCCAGCTTGAAGCGGCGCCCCTCCCCCTGCAGCCACAGCTCCAGGCCACTGGCTCCGGAGAGATCAAGGGGCGGCGAAAAGAGAGGCGAGCGCACCGACACGAAGCCACCGCCCGCCTCGACCACCTCCCCGTCGAAGCCCAGACCCTGCGGCCCCAGGGAGCAACTGCCGCTGCTGCGGCCGCCCATCACCGTGTCGTTCAGAGCGTGCCAGCCGGCGAAGCCATCGCCACGCACCAGGGTGAGCGCGGGCGCGGTGGCGGGATCGTGGGGGGAGGTCAAACCCAGGACCAGGGTGGAGTTTCCCCAGTCTGGCGTTTAGGAGCCGCAAGACGGGGGAGGCGGGCGAAGGAGAGCGGATCAGGCACTGACACGCTCCGGCAGGCCGGCCGCCGCCGCCGCGTCGGCCAGGATCAACACCTCGCTGCGGGGGGACACCAGGCGGGCAGGAGTGCGCTCCGCCGGTTCCTGGGGATCGAAGAGGCGCTCCAGGGCCTGGCGCTTGCCGGCACCGCTCACCAGGAAGATCACCTGGCGGGCGGCGGAGAGCACCGGGGCGGTAAGGGTGATGCGCGGCAGCCCCTTGCCTTCGCTGATGGTGACGCTGCGGTCGCGGACCGCCAGGGCGGGGCTGCCGGGGAACAGGGAGGCGGTGTGGCCGTCGTCCCCCAGCCCCAGCAGGATCAGATCAAAGCTGGGGGGGGAGCCAGCACACAGGTCCCCCAGCAGGGTGGCGTAGGCGGCGGCGCTGGCCTCAGGCGTGGCCTCGCCGGTGGGCACAGGGTGGAAGGCGGCGTGGCGGGCCAGCGGCTGGGCCAGCAGCGTTTCGCCGATCATGCGGGCATTGCTGGCGGGATCATCCGCGGGCACCCAGCGCTCATCCCCCAGCAGCACATCCAGCCGATCCCAGGGCAGGTGCTCGCCCCCCAGGCGCTCGTAGGCCGCCCGGGGGGTGCTCCCCCCCGCCAGGGCGATCTGGGCACGGTCGCGCTGGGCGAGGGCCAGGTCGATCTGGGCGGCCACCTGCTCCGCCGCCTGACGGGCCAGATCGTCGGCCGAGGCGGCGATGCGGAGGTGGTACTGGGTCATGGGAGCCACTCGGTGTGGAAGGAATCAGGCCGGTCGGTGCGCTCGTAGGTGTGGGAGCCGAAGCAGTCGCGCATCGCCTGCACCAGATTCTGCGGCAATCGGCCGGTGAAATAGCTCTGGATGTAATCGAGCGTGCTGCTCAGGCAGGGCACGGGGATGCCGGCCAGGGCGGCACCGGCCACCACCTGGCGCAGGCCGGGCAGGCGGGCGTTCACCTGGGCCAGGAACCAGGGATCGAGCATCAGGTTCGGCAGGTCGGCTTGGGCGGCGTAGGCGTCCTGGATGCGCTGCAGCAGGCGGGCGCGAATGATGCAGCCCCCCTTCCAGATGCGGCCGATCTCCGGGAAATTGAGCTGATACTCATGCAACTGGGAGGCCTCCTGCATCAGGGCCATGCCCTGGCCGTAGCTGGCGATGCAGGC
>JBILEP010000325.1:0-2886 GCA_044352045.1 Cyanobium sp.
GCGCCAGGGGCCCTGGTATTTGAGGTTGTGGATCGTGAACACCGTGCTGATCTCCGGGTCCTGGTGCATCCACACCGGGATCATGCCCGTATGCCAGTCGTGGCAGTGCATCACCTGGGGTTTCCAGCCGCCGTTCCAGGCGAATTCGGCGCTGGCGCTGGCGAAGAAGGTGAAGCGCCAATCCTCATCCTCACCGCCGTAGATCCGCTCCGGATCGAACACCGGATGGCCCACCAGATAGATGGGGATGCCGTTGCTGGGATGGCGGGTTTCGAAGATGGCGAAGTCGTTGCCCATCGTGTGGCCGCGCCAGATCGGCTCCGGCGGGATCGTCAGACGACTCCACAACCGCCCGTAGCCCGGCAGGATGATGCGCACGTCGTGGCCCAGTTCCGCCAGCGCCGGCGGCAGGGACCCCACCACATCGCCCATGCCGCCGACCTTGACCATCGGCGCGCATTCGGCCGCCGCAAACAGGATGCGCATGCCGTTCGCCCACAAGGTGGCGGGACTCTACGTCCCGTTCCCCACAGGCCCCAGGCGCCGCCTCAGGGCAGCACGGTGACCGGCGTGCCGAGCCGCACCAGGCTGTAGAGCTCCTTCACGTGTTCGTCGAACAGCCGCACGCAGCCGTGGGAGGCGGCCCGGCCGACGCTGGCGCGGTCGTTGGTGCCGTGGAAGCCGGCGGTGGCGCAGCCCTTCACGGTCAGTTGCTCCTGGCCGTTGAAACCGGAGCGGTCGCGGCAGTCGCGGTGGAAGCCGATCCAGCGGCTGCCGAGCGGGTTGGTGGGTCCCGGCGGGTAGATCGTGCCCTTGGCCGGATGTTTCCACACCGGTTCGGCCGCCATCTCGATCACCGCGAAGCGCCCCACCGGCGTCTCCCAGCCGGGCATGCCCACGGCCACCGGAAAGCGGCGCAACTCCCGGCCCTCGGCCATCACCAGCAGCAAGCGGCGGCGGCGGTCGAGCACCAGTTCGGTGTCGTTCGCGGCCGGGGTGCGCAACACCAAGGGGTTGCCGTCGCCCAGCAGGGCCGCCGCTCCTGGGGCTTCGGCGGCCTGCAGCGGCGTTGCGATCAGCGGCGCTGCCATCAGCGCGGGGGCCAGAGCCTCCAGCAATCGCTGGTGCGCACAACGGCGGAGGTGGAGGCGGCGAGGGTGGAAGCGGCGGGCCACGGGCCGGGCGCGGGGATCGGAACGGCAGGTCCTCACGGTAGCCATGGGCTGCCGGAGAAGTCGGGGTCGCGCTTCTCCAGGAAGGCGTTGCGGCCCTCCTGCCCCTCGGCCGTGCGATAGAAGAGGTGGGTGGCCTGGCCCGCCAGCTCCTGCAGCCCTGCCATGCCATCGGTTTCGGCGTTGAACGCCGCCTTCAGGCAGCGGATCGCCGTGGGGCTGTGGCGCAGCACCTCCCGCGCCCAGGCCACCCCTTCGGCCTCCAGCTGCTCCAGGGGCACCACCTGGTTCACCAGCCCCATCGCCAGGGCCTCCTGGGCGCCGTAGCGGCGGCAGAGGAACCAGATCTCCCGCGCCTTGCGCTGCCCCACCAGCCGGGCCAGATAACTCGCCCCGAAGCCGCCATCGAAGCTGCCCACCCGCGGCCCCGTCTGGCCGAACACCGCGTTCTCCGCCGCCAGGCTCAGATCGCAGAGCAGGTGCAGCACCTGGCCGCCACCGATGGCGTAGCCCGCCACCAGGGCGATCACCACCTTCGGCAGGCTGCGGATCAACCGCTGCAGGTCGAGCACGTTCAACCGCGGCAGGCCGCTCTCATCCACATATCCCCCATCGCCCCGCACGCTCTGGTCGCCGCCGGCGCAGAAGGCCCAGCCCCCATCCGCCGCCGGCCCGGCGCCGGTGAACAGCACCACGCCGATCGCGGGATCGTCGCGCATGCGCGTGAAGGCGTCGCACAGCTCCTGCACCGTGCGAGGCCGGAAGGCGTTGCGTTTCTCCGGGCGGTTGATCGTGATCCGGGCGATGCCCTCGTCGCTGCGCTCCAGCAGCACATCGCTGTAGTTGCCGATCGGGCTCCAGCGCACCGGGGTCTGCGGGGTCATGGGGAAGGGTGCGACCGCGCCGCCATTGTGCGCAGCCGCCGCCGCAGGGCGGCGTCCGCCCGGCGGTCGGTGACCAGCCGCAGCAGCGCCACGGGCTGCTCCAGGGCCCAGCCCAGGGCCGGC
Source organism: Cyanobium sp. (assembly GCA_044352045.1). Lineage (GTDB taxonomy): Bacteria > Cyanobacteriota > Cyanobacteriia > PCC-6307 > Cyanobiaceae > Cyanobium. Next base: position 2,180 of record JBILEP010000325.1, read on the forward strand.
TCCAGCTCCGCCGCCCGCCTCACCTCCCGGCCCGGCACCCCGTGGGCCGCCGCCAGGGCCAGCGGGTCGACGCCCTGGGGCATGGCGAACAGGCGCTCGAAATCGAGCCGCTCGGCCTCGGGGCAGCGGATCGGCAGCTGCTCGAAGATGCCGCCGCCGCCGTTGTCGATCAGCAGCACCGTCAGCTGCCCCCGCAGTTGCTCGCGCCATAACCAGCCGTTGCTGTCGTGCAACAGGGCCAGGTCGCCGCAGAGCAGTGCTGCCTGCCCCAGGGCTTCCGCCAGACCGGCGGCCAGCGACAGGGTGCCGTCGATGCCCGAGGCGCCGCGAAACCCGAACAGCGGCCGCGCTGGGGCCTGCGGGTCGCCGTAGTTGGCCCAGTCGCGCACGGGGCTGCTGTTGGCGAGCAGCAAGGGCAGGCCCGGCGGCAACAAGCGGCTGAGCCGGCGGGCGAGCAGGGGTTCGCTGAGGGGCTCAGGCGGGGCTGCGTCCGCCTCAGGTGCCGCCAGTGCCCCGTCGAGGTGCGCTTGCACAACCCGCTCGGCCTGGCGCCAACGCCCTGCCAGCGCCAGGCTCGCCGACGCCGGCTCCCCCGCCAGGGCCCCAGGCGGCAGCTCCTCCAGAAACGCGGCCAGGCCCGCCGCGCTCTGACCCGCCACCAGACCAAGGGGGTCGAGGGGGCGGGGATCGGCCTCGCTCACCAGCCA
>JBILEP010000326.1:0-2877 GCA_044352045.1 Cyanobium sp.
ATCACGCCGGCACCGGCCGCGGCCGCTTCCCGCAGCGCCTCGCCGCAGGCCTCCAGCAGCCCCGGTTCCACCAGGGCCCGCGCCCCGTCGTGGATCAGCACCAGCTCGGCATCGTCGGGCAGCGCCTCCAGGCCCCGCCGCACCGATTCCTGCCGGCTTTCGCCGCCGAGGATCCAGTGCACCGGGGCGGAGCCCGGGCGGCGGGCCCGGGCCTCGGACACCAGCGCGGCGATCGCCCCCGCATCCACCTCCTGGCCGATCACCCCGATCCAGGAGATCGCCGCGGCGGCCAGGGCCGCGTCCAGGGTCCAGGCGAGCACGGGCCGTCCGGCCACCGGCAGCAACAGCTTGTTGCCCGCAGCGCCCATGCGTCGGCCGCTGCCGGCGGCGGCGATCAGCAAATGCACAAGCCTCGCCCCCGGATGAACGGAACGGAATAAACCTGCTCCATACAATCAGTCCGCCGCCCCCCCCAGCCTGATGCGAGCCCTGTTCCTGATTCCGGGCGACGGGAGCCGCCAGCTGCAGGCCCTGCCCGCCGTGGCCGCCGGGGCCGACCAACTGGGCTTCGCCATGCAGGTGGTCTGCTCCGCCGCCGCCGCCGGTGTGTGGAAGCTGCTGCCGGCGGTGGAGAAGGTGATCCCCTTCAGCTTCGACGACGCCACCCTGGCGGACTGGGCGAATCTGCTCGGTTCGGTGCGCGAGCCCGATTTCCAGGCCTGCATCAACCTCGCCGCCGGCCGGCAGGTGGACCTGATGCTCTCGATGAGCCACATCCCGGCCCGCATCGCGGCCAGCGGCTTCTCCGCCACCGCACGGGTGAGCGCCCCCGCTGGCGGCTGGCCCGCCCAGGCCCTGGCCGCCTATCTGCAGCCGATCGGCGTCAGCCTCGATGCCGCCGCCTACCGGCTCAGCCTGCCCCAGGCGGCCCTGGCGGAGGCCACGGCCGCCCTGCCCCCCGGCGACGGCCCGATCCTGTTGATGGCGCCCGCCGGGGTGCCCGGCGACTGGCCGGCACCACGCTGGCAGGAGCTGCCAGCGACCATTCGCCAGCGGCTGCCCGCTCTGCGCAGCCTCACTCTGTCCCCCGGGGCCGGCTCCCTGCCGGAGCGGGCCGCCCGCATCGCCGCCAGCGACGTGGTGCTGGCCAGCGATCCGCTCAGCGAGGAGTTGGCCCTGCTGTGCGGCGTGCCCCTGGTGGCCCTCGGTCGTGGCGAGGACAGCCTGCCCGTGCGATCGGGAGTAAAAGGGCTGAGCGCAGCCGACGGCCTGGGTGCCCTTTCCCCCGATACGGTGCTGGCGGCCCTGGGTCTGGCCTGAAGCGCGATGAGGTGGCGGCTCCGCTCCCGGCGCCGGCCGCCCTCCACCCGAGTCCGTCGCCCCTGGCTGCTGCCGCTGCTGCTGCTGGCGCTGGTGGTGAACGCCTCCGCGCTCGGCTACCGCCTCACCGAGGGCTGGGACTGGGGTGACTGCTACTGGATGGTGGCGATCACCATCTCCACCATCGGCTACGGCGAGGTGGAACCGCTCAGCCACGCCGGCCGGGTGGTGACGGTGGTCTCGATCATCGGCGGCCTGGTGGTGGTGCAGCAGTCGCTGCAGACCCTGGTGGGCCTCACCGGATCGGGCTATTTCCGGCGCCTGCAGGAGCGCCGTTTCCTTCTCTGGCTCCACGACATGAACGACCATGTGATCGTTTGCGGCTATGGCCGCATCGGCCGCGAGATTGCCGCCCAGCTCAGCCTTGAGGGCACGCCGATGGTGATCCTGGAAATGGACCCGGAGCGCAAGGAGGCTGCCGAGGAGAAGGGTTACCCGGTGCTGATGGCCGATGCCACCCTCGACGAGACCCTGATCGAAGCGGGCATCCACCGCTGCCGCTCCCTGGTGGCCGCCCTGCCGAACGACGCCGCCAACGTTTATGTGGTGCTCAGCGCCCGGGCGATCGCCCCGAAGATCCGCCTGATCGCCCGCTCTGACAGCGAGGAGGCGGAGCGCAAGCTGCGCCAGGCGGGCGCCGATCAGGTGGTGAGTCCTTATGTGGCCGGTGGCCGCACCATGGCCGCCACCGCCCTGCGGCCGTTGGCGGTGAACTTCATGGACCTGCTGGCCGGCTCCGACTGCGAGGTGGAGGAGTTCCAGCTCAGTGAGGATGCGGCCCTGCTGGGCGAGATCAACGGCCGCAGCCTGGCCGAACTCGACCTGCGCGGTCGCACCGGCGCCCTGGTTCTGGCGATCCGCACGCCGATGCCGGCGCTCATCAACCCCTACACCTACCGAGGGACCTCCTACGGCAGCGGCCCCACCCTGGTGGCCAATCCCGGCGGCGAGATGAAGATCGCCCCCGGCCAGCTGATGGTGGTGATGGGCAGCAAGAAGCAGCTCGCCCTGTTCCAGGAGCTGCTCGGCAGGGCGGTGGTGGGGGTGGGCCAGATGCCGGCCTGAGCGGGGCCGAGCGCGGGCATACGATCGCCGCCGCAGCCGCCCCATCGCCATGACCAGCGCCCCGCCCTCCGCCGCCGGCATCGGCCCGGCTTCGCTGGCGGGTCAGGTGGCCCTGGTGACGGGCGCCAGCCGCGGCATCGGCAGCGCCATCGCCCGGGAACTGGCCCGCGTTGGCGCCACCGTGGTGGTGAACTACGCCAGCTCTCCGCAGGCCGCCGCCGCCGTGGTGGCGGCGATCGAGGCGGAGGGGGGCCGGGCCTGGAGCCATCAGGCCAACGTCGCCGATGAGGCGGAGGTGGACGGCATGGTGAAGGCGGTGCTGGAGCGGGAGGGCCGGCTCGATGTGCTCGTCAACAACGCCGGCATCACCCGCGACGGTCTGCTGATGCGCATGAAGACCGCCGACTGGCAGAGCGTGATCGACCTCAATCT
>JBILEP010000327.1:0-2861 GCA_044352045.1 Cyanobium sp.
TCGGGCCGCCTCACGCACATCCGACACGTAAACCACCCCTCCCAGCCGGCGGGCGGTGGCCAGGGCCTGCAGCCCGGCGACGCCGGCGCCCAGGATCAGCACCCGCGCCGGCTGGATCGTGCCCGCGGCCGTCATCAGCATCGGCACGTAGCGATCCAGGGCCGCGGCCGCCAGCAGCACCGCTTTGTAGCCGGCGATGTTGGCCTGGGAGGAAAGCACATCCATCGGCTGGGCGCGGCTGATGCGCGGCAGCAGCTCCAGGGCAATGGCGGAGGTGCGGCGAGCACAAAGGAGCTCGCTCAGCTCCGCGGCCCCGTGGGGGGCGAGCAGACCCATCAGCAGGGCCCCCTCCCGCAGCCGGCTGAGCGCCGCCGCCGTGGGCGCCTGGACGCAGAGCACCCCATCGACCAGCTCCCAGACCCCCTCCTCGGTCAGCTCGGCTCCGACCTCCGCGTAGGCGGCGTCCGGGAAGCCGGCCGACTGGCCCGCCCCCCGTTCCACCTGCAGGGTGAAGCCACGGGCCCCAAGCCGGCGCACGGTCTCGGGGGTGGCGGCCACCCGCCGCTCCCCAGGGGCCCTCTCGCGGGGGATCAGCAATGTCGGCAAGGCGCTCTCCAGCAGCAGGACCCGTCCTGCTCTCGATAGGAGGCCCGCCCCGCCTGCGACAAGCGATTGCCGGCCAATGTGCGGACACCCCCACAGGAGCCCGGCCTGCCCCCAGCCCCGACCAGGCCCCGGGCGCAGGAAATGCGCAGATTTCCGGAAGCCGGCTAGCCCGCGGCGAAACCGCTGGCTAGGGCTTGGGTTCCTGTGTCCGGTTTCCCCCGATGGCCCTCACCGCCCTGGAATGTCCCGATGGCGTCTGCCACAGCCACCACGGCGGCCATGCCGTGGCGGTCGAGGACGTCCGCCGCAACCTCGACGCCCATGGCGACCAGTGGTGCGAACGGCTGGCCGAGCGGATCTATGAGATCTCCGTGGACAGCTTCAGCCAGAACGTGATGCCCCACCTGCACCAGCAGGGCTGGCAGCGCCGCCACCTCGACTGGGAGTTCAAGCTCGCCGAGGCGCCGGCCGAGGTGGAGCGCACCGTGGTCGACGGGGCGATCAACGCCATGGAGAGCTTCCTGCGCAGCCATGAGGTGCAGCGGCTGTTCGTGAAGGAGCTGGTGCAGGGCACCCTGGCCGAGGCGGGGCGCAACCCCAACAGCAGCCGGGGCGTGCGCTGGTTGATCGAGCAGGAGGTGCTGGGCTGGCTGGAGCGGGAGCGGGAGAGCCTGCTCGATCGCCTGGCAATGGAGACGCTGGAGGAGAGCGGCGGCGACTTCGAGCTGGCGCGGCAAGGCGCCCTGCAGGACCTGCGGCAGGTGGAGCACCTGCTGGTGAACCACGCTGAGGCGATGGGCTGAAGGGAGGGCTGAGGGCGCCCCCCAGACGGCCTCAACACCCAGACGTCCTCAGAACAGGGGCAGCAGTTCCTGCTCCAGGCTGCGCGCCTGGGGCAGGGATCCCAGATGGCGCAACAGGCGCAGGCGCAGGATCATCGGATCGATGTCGCATTCCTCGCCCCAGCAGCGCTCCAGGTGGCAGCGGGGATCTGGAACCGGCTGGCGCGGGATGGCCATGGCAAGGTCCGACAGGGGGATGGCCAGAAGGTAGGTACAGCCGCGGCGGAGCCCATCGGAATCCATACCTAATTTCAGCTTGCAGCCTGGAACAGGCCGCCGGGGCGCAGCCTGGCAACGGGTGTGCGCCTGGCGATTTCGCAGCCTGCGATGGGCGAAAATCGTCCTGTACCTGTCGCCATTACTCGATTCAGGCGCTTTGTGTGCGACGTTGTGTCAACCAACACCATCGACTGGCTCGCCAACCGGCAGTCTGTGAGCCATCCAGGGGGGATGAGGGTGACGAAAGAATTCAATCGCCAGTCCGGCGAAGATGAGCGGCCCCATCCTGCAGACCCCGACGCGAGCGAAGGTCTGCCCCCGTTTCTGCATCGGCGCCTTGAGGTGGCGGTCTGCTGGGCGCTAGCCCGCCGTGTGGCCCTCGACAGCCGCGAGCTCTATGAGGAGAGTTTTGCGCTCAGCGAGGAATTCCGGGAATGGCTGCTCTGCCTGGAGGAGCATCCCGAGCTCCTGCAGGCCAATCTGATGATGGTTCCCCACTCCCTGCATCCGGGGCAGCGGCCGGAAACCGACGGACTCCTGGAAATCTGAACCAAATCTATAGGCGCCTAGCGCCGGCGCTCGCGGGCCTTGGGAAAGTTCACCTGGCTTCACACCCATTGCCCGCCCGGACCCGCGCAGGCCAGCCCACCATCCCCTAGGCTCAAGTCATAGTCATTCCGCTTTAGAGCCATGGCTGAGGCAAGTCCAGCGGCCGCGACCGGCCCCCTCTCCGAGTCGGAACCCACGGCTGAGGCCGTGGAAAACCTGGTGATCGTGGGCTCGGGGCCGGCCGGCTTCACCGCCGCGATCTACGCCGCCCGGGCCAACCTGCGGCCCCTTTTGATCACCGGGTTCCAGGACGGGGGCATCCCGGGGGGACAGCTGATGACCACCACCCATGTGGAAAACTTCCCTGGCTTTCCCGATGGCATCCTCGGTCCGGAATTGATGGACCGCTGCAAGGCCCAGGCGCTGCGCTGGGGCACCCGCCTACTGGAAGCGGATGCCACGGCCATCGATCTGGGCCGCCGTCCGTTCCGCATCACGGTGGAGGGCCGGCCAGTCGAGGCACACGCCTTGATCCTGGCCACCGGCGCGAGCGCCAACCGTCTGGGAATCAACCAGGAGGAGCGCTTCTGGAGTCGGGGCATCAGCGCGTGCGCCATCTGCGATGGCGCCACTCCCCAGTTCCGC
>JBILEP010000328.1:0-2844 GCA_044352045.1 Cyanobium sp.
GGTTTTCGGTGTCGGGGATGAAGGCCAGGTGGGCCAGGGCCCAGAGGATCCAGCCCGCCAGGCCAGTGAGGTGCCAGCCGCGCAGGTCGGCGACGGCGTACCAGGGGCCGATCACCGCCATGCTGCCCAGATCGATCCAGCGGAAGGGGGCGATGGCGTTGCCCCGCAGCCCGGCCAGGATGTCGCGGGCCACCCAGCCCCCCGCTTGCACGGCGGGTCCGGCCATGCCAGGCAAGGGTGTGCCATCGGCGGTGTGGCGATAGCAGCAGAGATCACCGACGGCGCGGATCTCCGGGTGGCCGGGCACCGAGAAATCGGCCGCCACCTCCAGCCGGCCGCCCCGGTCGACCGCGCAGCCGCAGCGCTCCGCCAGCAGCCGGCCGAGGCGGGAGGCGCGCACCCCGGCGGTCCAGCAGATGGTGGCGGCCTCCAACTGCTGGTCCCCCTCCAGGCTGCGCAGGCGCACCTGTCCGGCGGCGATCTCCTCCACCCGCGCCCCGAGCGTCAGTTCCACCCCCGCCCGCTGCAGGTAGGCGGCGGCGGCGGCAGAGAGCTCGCTCGGCATGGTGGGCAGCACCCGGTCGACCAGATCCACCAGCACGACACGGCAATCCTCGGCGCGCAGCTGCTTGAAATCGCGCCGCACGGCCCGGTGCATCAGCTCGATCAGCGATCCGGCCAGCTCGCAGCCGGAGGGCCCGGCACCGATCACCACTGCCGTTTGCAGGAAGCGGCGACGCTGGGGATCGCGGGTCTGCTCCGCCTCTTCCAGGGCCATCAGCAGGCGGCGGCGGATCTCGTCGGCGTGTTCGAGGATCTTCATCGGCGGTGCCAGGGGCCGCCATTCCTCGCGGCCGAAGTAGCTGCTGCCGGAGCCGCTGGCCAGGATCAGGCGGTCATAGCGGTAGCGGTGCTGGTGGAAAACGATCTCGCGGGTTTGGGGATCGATGTCCACCACCTCGCCGAGCAGGATCTGCACATTGGGGGCCTGGCCCACCATCTGGCGCAACGGCGAGGCCACGTCGGCCTCGGACACCAGGCCGGAGGCCACCTGGTAGAGGAGGGGTTGGAAAAGATTGAAATTCCGCTTGTCGATCAGGGTGACGCGCACCGGCTGATGGCTGAGCAGGTGGCAGGCCCGCAGGCCGGCGAAGCCGCCGCCCACGATCACCACGTGGGGCCAGTCGGCCATGGCCTCCTGGGGTGGGTTGAGCTCGAGGAAGAAGCGCTCCGGAGCCATCCCTGCCCTAGCGGCGAGACGCTCAACCTATGGGTGGGTGATGGGGGCTCCGGTAGCGACGGGGACCGTTCCGCCCTGGCGGTTCTGGATTGCGGACCGCAGCGGCCCGGGGGATTCAGGAGACGAGGCTGACTTCCAGGCTCAGGCGCATGGCGTCGGCATCGGCGGGCAGCGGTTCCACCACCTGGGTGAAGACATAGCCGTGGCCATAGACCGTTTGGATGAGGTCACGACCCAGACCGGGATCGGCCAGCTTGCGGCGCAGGCCGTGCACGGTGCGAGCCAGGCTGATCTCACTGGCGCTGGTGTGGCCCCACACCTTCTCGATCAGCTCGTTCTTGCTGATCACCCGGCCGCGGTGTTCGCAGAGGCAGGCCAGCAGGCGGCGCTGCATGGGGGCAAGGGGCACGAGGCGGCCGCGGCACCAGAGGGTCTGATCCGAGGACAGACAATAAGGGCCGAAGCGGAAGCTCACCATCGCCGAATTTCGCTGAACGGTACCAAAATCTTCCTAGCCTTCCCCCGGTTCGGCGATACCACAAAGTGGGTATTTCCGGGTGCGCGGCCTGGGGACACCCTGGCGGCCGGTTGCGAGAGTGAGGGGCCTGGCTGAGCGGCCATGAGCCCATCCCCCCTGCCCCTGGCCGGTCGCGTCGCCCTGGTGACCGGGGCGGCGAAGCGGGTGGGGGCCGCGATTGTGGAGCAGTTGCACGGGGCGGGCGCGAATGTGGTGATCCACTACGGCCGCTCCGCCGAAGCGGCCCAGCTGCTGGCGGAGCGTCTGGAGGGCCGGCGACCGGGCAGCACCGCCCTCTGCCGCGCCGACCTGCTGCGGGCCGAGGAGCGGGATGCCCTGGTGCCGGCGGCGGCCGCCGCCTTCGATGGCCTCGATCTGTTGGTGAACAACGCCTCCAGCTTCCGCCCCACCGCCCTCGGTGCCATCGGCGAAGCCGACTGGGACGAACTGGTGGGCAGCAACCTGAAGGCGCCGTTGTTCCTGAGCCAGGCGGCGCTGCCCTGGCTGCGGCGGCGCCAGGGGCTGATCGTGAACATCGTGGACATCCACGCCCGCCGGCCGCTGGGAGGCTTTCCCCTGTACTGCGCCGCCAAGGCCGGCCTGCAGATGCTCACCTACGCCATGGCGCGGGAACTGGGGCCGGAGATCCGGGTGAACGGGGTGGCCCCGGGGCCGGTGCTGCGGCCCGATGAGATGGACCAGGTGTCGTGGGACCGCTCGATCGTTGAGCGCATCCCGCTGCGCCGGGAAGGGGCGCCCTCCGATGTGGCGGCCTGCGTGCTGTACCTGGCCACCAGCGGCAGCTATGTGAACGGCCAGGTGATCGCCGTCGACGGTGGCCGCAACCTGGGCTTCTGAGGCGGCGGCCCGCCTGGCGGCGGCTCAGAGGGGCCCGCCGCAGTGGGGGCAGCGGGGCTTCTCGTTTGTGAGGCCGTCACCGGGCTTGGGGCCGCCGCCGTCGCCGCTGCGCCGCCGCGCGGCCGCGCTGCCCAGCTCGGCGGTGAGGATGCCGGTGGGCACGGCGATGATGCTGTAGCCGATCAGCATCGTGGCGGAGGCCACCAGCCGCCCCACGGGCGTCACCGGC
>JBILEP010000329.1:0-2840 GCA_044352045.1 Cyanobium sp.
CGGCAACGCCATCAAGTTCCTGATGGAGCTGCAGCGCACCAGCTTCAGCGAGGTGGTGCTCGAACTGGCCCGCCGCTACCAGCTGCCGGTCGACACGGTTGAGGGGCCGCAGCAGGAGCGCTTGCGCCAGCAGCTCAGTCGCCGAGAGGGGCTCTATCGGGTGATGAGCCTGGCCGCCGGTTGGTTCCGCAGCCAGCTGCGCGCGCCCGAGGGCAAAGCCGCCCTGGCCTATCTGCGGGAGTCCCGCGGCCTCAGCGAAGCCACGATCGAGAGCTTCGGCCTCGGCTATGCCCCCGACCGCTGGGATGGCTTGCTGCGCCATCTCCAGCTTGTGGAGGGGCTGGCCCCGGAGCTGCTGGAGGCCGCCGGCCTCGTGGTGCCCCGCAAGGGAGGTGACGGCTTCTATGACCGCTTCCGCCATCGTCTGATGGTGCCGATCCGCGACCGCCAGGGCCGGGTGATTGCCTTCGGTGGCCGCAGTCTCGATGGCGGCGAACCCAAATACCTCAACTCCCCCGAGACCGAGGTGTTCGTCAAGGGCCAGCACCTCTTCGGCCTCGACCGGGCGGCGGACGCGATCCGCCGCGATGACCGGGCCGTGCTGGTGGAGGGCTATTTCGATGTGATCGCCCTGCACGCCGCGGGCATCGGCAATGCGGTAGCCGCCCTGGGCACGGCCCTCAGCGGCCGCCAGATCACCCAGCTCTGTCGCTGCTGCGAGAGCCGCCGCCTGATCCTCAACTTCGACAGCGACGGCGCCGGCCTGCGGGCGGCCCAGCGGGCGATCGGTGAGGCCGAGCAGCTGGCCCTGCAGGGCCAGATCGAGCTGCGCGTTCTCCATCTCCCCGCCGGCAAGGATCCGGATGAGTTCCTGCGCGAGCACGGCCCCGGCGAGTACCGGGCCCTGGTCGACCAGGCGCCCCTCTGGTTCGACTGGCAGATCGACCGGGTGCTGGCGGGACGGGATCTGGCTCGGGCGGATCAGTTTCAGGCGGCGGTGGCGGCTCTGGTGGCGCTGCTGGGCAAGCTGCCGCCAGGCCCCCTGCGCACCCAGTACCTGCAGCAGGTGGCCGAGCGCCTCAGCGCCGGCCAGGCCCACCTGGTGCGCTCCCTCGAGGAAGACCTGCGCGCCCAAGTGCAGGGCCAGCGCTGGCACGGTCGGGCGAGCCGCTGGGAGAAGCCCGGTGCCGCCAGCGTTCAGGAGCGCGCTGAGGCGGCGATCCTGCTGCTCTATCTGCACGTGGCGGAGGTGCGCGCCGAACTTCGCCGCCAGTTGCGGCTGGCCGAGCAGGACGACTTCGGCTTGCGCCATCACCGCCAGATCTGGGCGACGATCAGCGAACTGGAGGAGGACAACCTCGGGGTGGAGCGCCTGGAGGCGATCAACCGGGGCCAGGACCCGGGGCAGGATCTGGAGGATCTGGATCTGCCCCGCCTGCTCGCCGACCGGCTGGTGATGGAGCAGAGCGAGCTGCTGGATCGGCTGATTCCTCTGTTGGAGCCCGGTGAGCTGCAGCGGCTCGATTTCCAGAATCCGCGGCTCCACCTGCGTGGCGCCATCGCCATGCGGGCGCGGCTGCAGGCGGAGAAGCGTTGCCGCCATCTGCTCGACGCCTGGCGCTCCCAGCAGTTGCGGACCCTTGAGCATTGCCTTGGTCTGATGCTGGAGCGCGGGGCGGAGCCGCCCGCTGGTCTGACGCCGGTGGTGGCGATGGAGCTGCGCATCGAGGAGCTGTTCGCCCAGCTCAATGCCGATGCCTTGCGTTTTCAGCAGGACTATTACAGCGAGCGCCGGCATCTGGGCGAACTTGACCGACGCCGCTGCGCGGATTACGCCGAAGTCACGGCCGCACGCAACCTCCCCGCGGCCTGAGCTCGCCCCGGACGCCGGTGCGCTCATAGGCTCGCTGCAGATCCATTGCAGGGTGATCGTGGCCTATCCCGCCTACCCGGTTCCCAGTGATGAAGAGCAGCGGCTGCGCGATCTCGAGCGCCATGGCGTGATCGGCATGGCCAGCGATGTCCATTTCGAGCGCATCATCGAACTGGCCAGCTCGATTTTTCACACCCCCATCGCCGTCATCTCCCTGGTCGAGGCCGATCGCCAATGGTTTCTCAGCCACAAGGGTCTGGATGTGAGCGAAACACCGCGGGACCAGGCCTTCTGCGCCCACGCCATCGCGGCCCAGCAGCCGCTGGTGGTGGCGGACGCCCGGCTGGATGAGCGCTTCGCCAATAATCCCCTCGTCACCGGGTTTCCCCACATCCGCTTTTATGCCGGAGCGCCCCTGCGCAGCCCCGATGGCCACAACCTGGGCACGCTCTGCGTGATCGACCGGGAGCCCCACCGCCTGGAGTCCAGCGAGATCCACCAGCTCCAGCTCATGGCCGAGCTGGTGATGCGCGAGATCGACCTCCGCCATCTGGCAAGCCTCTGCCCGATCACAGGTCTGCCCACCCGCTTGAGCCTGATGACGATCGGCGAGCGGGAGGTCGCCCGGGCCCGTCAGGCCGGCCATCCCCTCTCCCTGGCCCTGCTGGACGTCGACAACCTGCGCCAGGTCAACAGCCGTTGGGGGCATCCGGCCGGCGACCGCCTGCTCACCGATCTAGTGCGTCTCGGCCATCAATTCCTGCGTGAGCAGGATTTCGCCGCCCGCCTGGGCGATAGCGAGTTCGCCCTGCTGTTGCCGGAGGTCCCTGCTGATGCCGCCCTGACATTGGCGGAGTCCTTGCGCCAGGCGGCGCGGCAGATGGTCGGGATCTGGAGCCCTTCCGACTGGCGACTCCATCTCAGCGGTGGCATCACCGCTCTCTCCAGCCAGGATCATGGGTTCGCC
>JBILEP010000330.1:0-2827 GCA_044352045.1 Cyanobium sp.
GTGAGCAGGGCAACGCCGGCGAGGATGGCGTTGGCCTCGCCGAACCTCTGGTGGTTGGTGGGGCGGCCGCGGCGCAGGTCGTCGTTGTCCATGGCGGGCAGGTCGTCATGGATGAGCGACATGGTGTGGATCATCTCCAGGGCCACCGCCGTGGGCAGAGCCTGCTCGGCGTCGCCATGGGCCAGCTCGCAGGCCGCCAAGCAAAGGATCGGCCGCAAGCGCTTGCCGCCGGCCAGGAGGGAGTAGCGCATGGCCTCCCGCAGGGATTCGGGCCGCTCCGGGCCGAGGGAGGCGTCGAGGGCCGCCTCGACCCGCAGGCGGGAGGCCTCCAGGTAGGCGGCAAAGTTGAAGGGCGTGCTCACCGCCGCGGTCATGGAGCCTCCCGTGCTGCGCGGGATTCTCTCATCCGGCGCCGGCGCCGTTCAGGGGATGAGGTCGGCGAGGGGAGAGGGGTCGGCGCCATGGCGGCGGCACCAGGCCACCACGGTGTTCACCAAGAGCATGGCGACGGTCATCGGCCCGACGCCGCCGGGCACCGGGGAGATGGCGGCCACCAGGGGCTCCACCTCCTCAAAGCGCACATCGCCGCAGAGGCCGCCCTCGGGCCGGCGGTGGATGCCCACATCCACCACCACCGCCCCGGGCCGCACGTGCTCGGCGCCGATCATGCGAGGCCGGCCGGCGGCCACCACCAGCACCTCCGCCTGACGGGTGAGCTCGGCCAGATCGGTGGTGCGGGAATGGGCGACGCTGACGGTGGCGTTGGCGGCCTGGAGCATCAGGGCCATCGGCTGGCCCACCAGGATGCTTCGGCCCACCACCACGGCGCGCTTGCCCGCCAGGGCTACGCCGGCGTCGGCGAGTAGAGCCATCACACCAGCGGGAGTGCAGCTGCGCGGGCCGGGTTCGCCCTTGAGCAGTCGACCGAGGTTAAGGGTATGGAGGCCGTCGGCGTCCTTGTCGGGATCGATCGCCTCCAGCAGCGGACCCTCCGCCAGGCCGGCGGGGAGCGGCAGCTGGAGGAGGATGCCGTCCACCGCCGGATCGGCATTGAGATGGTGAATGCGGCTCAGCACCTCCGCCGCCGGGGTGGTAGCGGCCAGATGGGCCCCGAGGTTGCGGATGCCGATGCGCTGGCAGGCCTTTTCCTTGTTGGCCACATACACACCGCTGGCGGGATCGTCGCCGACCCGCAGCACCGCAAGGCCGGGCGGGCGAGCAGCGATGGGCTGGACGTCGGCGATCAGCGCCGCCAGCCGGGCTTCGATCGCCGCAGCCAGACGGCGACCATCCAGAAGGGTTGCCATCGCCGCCGGTTCGCTGCCTCCAGCATGCCTGGTGGGCCGTTCAGCCTCGCTAGCGTGAAGCGATGAGATGGGCGGAGCGACGGCTGCGGCTGCTGTGGCGCCGTCTGCTGCGGCTGGAGCGGCCGCGGCAGGCGATTGTCGCCTGGAGCCCGAGCGGAACCGCGCTGGTGCTGGTGGCCTGCCTGCTGGTGGCGCTGCTCTCGAGCTGGCCGTGGCTGGTGGAGCCGAGCGTGCGGGTGGGAGAGATCGCCCGCGAAACCTATGTGGCCCCCCGCGACGCCAGCGTGTGGGACACCAGCGCCTTTGAGGAGCGGCGGCGGCGAATGCTCATCCGCAGCCAGGTCCAGGTGGTGGATGAGGCGGGCAGCCGGCGGCTGGAGGACGACCTGAGCCGGCGGCTGGCGGCGATGCAGGAGCAGCTCTCCAGCCGCAAGGCCCGCATTGATCCGTTGAACCTGAGCAACGCGGAGCGGCAGTGGTTGGTGGGCCTGTGGCCCTCGGAGCGGCTGGCGTGGGAGCAGGCGGTGCGGCAGGCGCAGCTGCGGATGCTGCGGCAGGGGGTGGTGGCGAACGTGGCCGAGAGCACGTTGCTGGAGGCGGCGGAGCTGCACCTGGCGGGCCAGCCGGCGATCGGCCGCCGGCTGGGGGCGCGGCTGGTGGCGGCGACCCTGGAGGGCCGCACGAACCTGCGCAACGACCCGGGGCTGAGCGAAACGCGGATCGTGCAGCTGGTGCGCAAGCAGGGGGTGCCAACGATCCGTGTGGAGCGTGGCGATCTGATCGTGCAGCAGGGGGAGACGATCACGCCGCAGGCCTTTGACGTGCTGGATCATTTCGAGCGGGTGAGCCGGGGGCCGCGGCCGCTGGCCTGGCTGGGGCACTTCGGCGAAGCGTTGGCGGTGTGCGGTGTGATGTTGCTGGTGATGCGGCGCTGGCGGGCGAGCCTGGAGCCGCGCCAGGCGTTGCTGGCGCTGGCGATGTTGCTGGTGGTGCAGGGCTGCAAGCTGTGGCTGGCCACGGATGTGAGCCCGCTGGCGTTGCTGGTGCCCCCCACGCTGCTGGTGGCGCAGGGACTGGGAACGCCGGCGGGGCTAGCCTGGCTGGCGGCCGCCAGTTTGCTGTGGCCTATTCCGCTCGATGCGCTGCTGGAGGTGCGGTTGCTGATGGCCGCGGCGGTGGCGGTGGTGGCGGCGGTGCTGGCGGGCCGCCAACGCAACCGGGCACAGTTGTTGCAGCTTGCGGTGCTGCTGCCCCTGGGAGCGATTCTCCTCAAGGCGCTGGTGCTGCAGCTCTGGGCCTGGGGGAGCGGCAACCCGCTGGCGGTGGTGCCGGCGGGCGGCGAACTGCTGAGCGAGGCGTTGCTGATGACGGCCCTGCTCCTGGGTGGCCTGTTGCTGGCGCCGCTGGTGGAGAGCTTCTTCGGGCTGCTCACCCGCTCGCGGCTGATGGAGCTGGCCGACCTGGAGCGGCCACTGCTGCGGCGGCTGTCCACCGAAGCGCCGGGGACGTTTGAGCACACG
>JBILEP010000331.1:0-2820 GCA_044352045.1 Cyanobium sp.
CTGCGTCGATCTTGGGGGCCGGGGCGATGGCGGCTCCTGGTCGTCCCGTCGCGAGGGGGATGGGGGGACGGGGTGAGCGGGAGCGGGGCAGTGTGGAAGCCTGGTCCATAGGGCGGTGGTGGGCTGGTGCCGGCCACCGACAAAGCAGTTGATTTAAAACTAATCATGGCACCTCCGCCCAGGCTTTGCAGAGGCGGCGCAGGGATCAGGCTGCGGGGCGAGGAGCAGGCTGCGGGGCGAGGATCAGGCTGCGGGGCGGGAGCGATCGTGCTGCTGGCGGTGGGCGTCGAGGTGGGTGGGGGTGGTGCCGGTGAGGTCAAGCTGGCGGCGGATGGCCCGCAGCTCCTCCAGAATCGAACCAAGGAGTTGCTGGGTGGCAGTGGAGGGGGAATTGAGCACCTCGACGGTCACCTCCTTGATGCGCAGGATGTCGCGGGCGAAGCGCGCCACCTCATTGGGGTGAAACATCAGCGGCTCCTTCTGGTCGCTGCGGTATTCGGGGTTGAGTTTGCGTGGATTGAACGGAGGGTTGAGATTACGGGGATCGGTATTGGTATAACGATATACAGAAGCTCGGGAACGGTTCAGGGATCTCTGGACCTCTTCGATGCCGATCAACGAATCACCGCCTCCATCCTGAAGATCCACGCTGGGCAGGCCGCCGCCGGCTTCCCCTGGGGAACTAAGCGGTGAGGCCGGCAGCGGCGCAGTTTGCGAGGAGCCGTTCGTGGATCGATTCGGCAGGGACCCCGGCTGCGCAAGCATGTGACGACCTTCCAAAATTGGTATCAGATGGCGGACCCTAGCAGAGGTCTCGCCACGATCCCGGTTGCGACTGCAGCCTTGCACCGGTTCCAGCAGCGTCCCAGGTGAAGCCGCGGTGATAGGGTCCCGGTCCCGATCTGATCTGCGGCCATGCGCGTCTCCCGCCTGATGCTGGTGACGCTGCGAGACGATCCGGCCGAGGCGGAAATCCCTTCCCACAAGCTCCTGCTGCGGGCCGGCTACATCCGCCGCATCGCTTCCGGCGTCTATGCCTACCTGCCCCTGCTCTGGCGGGTGCTGCGCAAAGTCTCGGCGATCGTGCGTGAGGAGCTCGACGCCTGCGGCGCCCTCGAGACCCTGCTGCCCCAGCTGCAGCCCGCTGAGCTGTGGGAACGCAGTGGCCGCTGGGTGGGCTACACCGCCGGCGAGGGCATCATGTTTCACCTGGAGGATCGCCAGGGGCGCGCCCTGGGCCTCGGCCCCACCCATGAGGAGGTGATCACCGCTCTGGCCGCCGACCTGCTGCGCTCTTACCGACAGCTGCCCGTCAATCTCTATCAGATTCAGACCAAATTCCGCGATGAGATCCGCCCACGCTTCGGCCTGATGCGCGGTCGCGAATTCATCATGAAGGACGGTTACTCCTTCCATGCCGACGAAGCCTGCCTGCGCCGCACCTACGCGGCCATGGACGGCGCCTACCGCCGGATCTTCGCCCGCTGCGGGCTGCGGGCCGTGGCCGTGGAGGCCGACAGCGGCGCCATCGGCGGTTCCGCCAGCCAGGAGTTCATGGTCACCGCCGATGCCGGCGAAGACCTGATCCTGGCCAGCCCCGACGGCCGCTATGCCGCCAACCAGGAGCGGGCCATCTCCCTGCCCCCCGACCCCGTCCCCTTGGGGGAGGCCGCCGCCGGCACCGGCCCGACGACGCTGGCGACCCCTGGCCAGAGCTCGATCGAGGCTCTCTGCTCCGCCCACGGGTTCGACCCCACTCAGATCGTGAAGGTGCTGCTGCTGGTGGCCCGCTTCGCCGACGGCAGCGCGCAGCCGCTGCTGGTGAGCCTGCGGGGCGACCAGCAGCTCAATGACGTGAAGCTCACCAACGCCGTGGCCGCCCGGGCGCCCGAAGGGGCTGGATCGGTGCTGGAGATCGCTCCTCTCGACGTCGAGCGCTGCCGGCAGTGGCAGCTGGATCTGGACCTGAAGGAGATTCCCTTCGGTTACCTCGGCCCCGATCTCGGCGATGCGGTGCTCAGCGCCAGCGCCCCCTTGCGCCCCGTTCTCCGCCTCGCCGATCCCACCGCCACCAGCCTGGAGCGCTTCGTCTGCGGCGCCAACACGGTGGATCGGCACCGGGTGGGGGCAGGCTGGAGCGATCTGGGCGGGGCACCGGAGAGCGTGGACCTGCGGGCCGCCCAGCCCGGGGACCGCTGCCTCCACGATCCCGGCCAGCGGCTGGAGGCGGCCCGCGGCATCGAGGTGGGCCACATCTTCCAGCTCGGCCGCAAGTATTCCGAGGCGCTGGACGCCCGTTTCACCAACGAATCCGGCGGCGAGGAGGCCCTGTGGATGGGCTGTTACGGGATCGGCGTTTCCCGGCTGGCCCAGGCGGCCGTCGAGCAGCATCACGATGGCGACGGCATCCGCTGGCCGGTGTCGATCGCCCCGTTTGAGGTGGTGGTGGTGATCGCCAGCGCCCAGGACCCCCAGCAGGTGGAGCTGGCGGAACAGCTCTATGGCCAGCTCCAGGACGCCGGGGTCGACGTTCTGCTGGACGACCGGGCCGAGCGGGCCGGCGTGAAATTCAAGGATGCCGACCTGATCGGTATCCCTTGGCGCCTGGTGGTGGGCCGCGGCGCCGCGGCGGGCCGGGTGGAACTGGTGGAGCGCCGTGCCCCGGATGCCCGCGCCGAACTGCCCAGCGCCGAAGCGCTGGATCGCCTTCTCGCCCTGCTGCCGGAGCAGCGCCGCGGGCTGCCGGTCGCCTGAGGGTCCCGGAGCGCCCCCCGTAGGATCCCCGCACCACCCCTTGCGGGCCCTCTCCCTGCTCCTCCG
>JBILEP010000332.1:0-2819 GCA_044352045.1 Cyanobium sp.
CCGGGGCCTGGTGGCCGCCGCGGCGCGGGCCGCTGGCAAGGATCCGGGGGCTGTGGAGATCCGCAGCTTCGATCCGGCGGGGCTGGAGAAGAAGGCGCGCAAGGCGTTCCCGCTGCGCTTGGCCCATTTCCTCACCGACATCACGCGGGTGCGGCGTGAGCTGGCCTGGGAGCCGGCATTCGATCTGGAGGCCACCCTGGCGGACAGCTGGGTGAACGATTATGCGCTGAGGCCGGCGAGCCAGCCGGATTTCAGCGGCGATGAGGCGCTGCTGGGCCAGGCGGTGTGAGCGAAATCACGGCTGGAAGGGGACTGGCTCACGGGGTCTGAAATTGCCCTGGCCAACGATGGGAATGCCAAAAGAGATCGAGCCGCTGATAGGTGGCTTTGACCTTTCCACCCATCCCCCTTCCGGAGGGCCATCATGCCGTATCAATTTGCTTTGAATCTCTGCGGTTCCTTGTGCGCTGAATGCCACGAATCGCTCGCTTTCGTGGATGTGTTGCTTGTTGCCCCACGCCCGCAAACAGATCTGATCGTCGCCGCGGTGGCGGAGCCAAAGAACACTGTCACCATCCTTGATCCCGAAGCGTTTTCATCCCTGCAGGATCGGATAATCGCCAAAGGAAGCACCGATGCCGAAGGACAATTGGCGATCAACATCGCGGATGAACGCTATCAGGGAGCTGCGTTCGAGGTGGTGCTGGCGATCTCCGCAGTCCCCCAGCAGAAGCGCCAACAGGACCAGGAGCTGCTGCCGGTGAGCCTCACCACCCTGCAGCCCCAGTGGCAGCAAAAGGAGGGTTTTTTCTTCGATGGTTGGCGCTATTGCCTGCCCGCCAAGATCTGGTGTGCCATCCGGGCCCGTTTCGGTGCCTGGGTGATCTGCGGCCGGGTGGTGGATCAGGGCAGCGGCATCGGGGTCGCCGGCGCGATCGTGGAGGCCTTTGACACCGACCTCTTCCAGGATGATGCCCTGGGTAGATCGTTGCCGAGCGGGCCGGATGGGCAGTTTCGCATTGATTATGCCGCGGCGGATTTCCGGCGCACACCCTTCTCCCCTCTGATCAATGTGGAATTCTTCCCCGGCCCCGACCTCTATTTCCGCGTATCGGCGGCCGGCGGCGGTGTGCTTCTCCAGGAGGATCGCTCCGTGGGTCGCTCGCCCGGGCGCGGCAACGTGGCCCCCTGCGCCTGCGTGAAGCTGGAGGTGCCGATCCGGGATGTGCCCCAGCAAGCCGACCCCACCACATTCCCCTATTGGACCGCCATCGGTGATTTTAATCTGGCCAGCCATATCAACCCTCTCACCGGCAGAACCTCCGGTATCCCACCCTTTACCGGCCATCGCAACAACCTGGCGTTTTACAACAACCTGCAGCTGCGGGGCGTCGTGCCCTGGCGGGAGCCGGGCAATCCCGCCGGCCGTCTCAAGTACCGCTTCCTGGTGCAGGAGCTCACCTCAGGAGCCATCGCCCAACCGGTGACCGGTGCGTTGCTGCATGGTGTGCAGGTGGGCTCGCGCAACATCGCCTGGAAATCGCTGGGGGACACCCTGTCGATCGAGCAAGCGCCGATCTATCTCGCGGACCTGGATGAAGATCCGGTGATTCCGCCGCCAGCCACGCCGGGTCCCTGGGGTCCGGTGCCGGCGTACAAGGTGAAGGTGGATGGTCAGGGCTGGGCGGTGGTCAGCGAGTTCGCTATCGGCGGTGGCTTCGGCGTGGCCGGTTCGATCATGGGGTTGGCCACCGCGGCAATCGCCCCGGCCGGCACCCTGGCCAGTGGCTCTGCGGGTGATGCCGTTGCGCCGGCCGGTCAGCTCAATGGCCAATTCTTCCGGTTGATCTTTCAGGTGGCGCGCACCGATGGCACGCCTCTGCCGAGCTATGGCCGCACCCTGGCGCGGCTGCATGTCTCCAACCATGGGGAGGTGCGGCGGCTGGGGATCGAGGAGCTCGGTGCCTCTGGGGTGGGCTGCTCACCCCTCAACAACAGCCTGACCGTGAAGCACACGGTGGATCACGAACTCCTGGACTTCTGGTCGATTGATGTCAGCTCCGCCGCCTTCCCCCCCTATCCCCCCGCGCCGCCATCCCCGCCTTTCCCGAACCTCCTCTCCGGGACGGCCCCCCGTGGCGGCAACGGCACCACGGCGATCGACATCTCCTCGTGGTTGCCCTGCTCCTACACCGTTTCCCTGACGACGCGCCTGGCCTTGACCGATGGGCTGAACGATGACAGCGGACGCACGAGCCAGATCACGTTCTGCATCGATCGCTGAGTAGCCCTGGGCTGCCGCGCTGCTGTCCCTTGGGCGCCGTCTTGGAGAGACGGCGCCTTTTTTCATCCTTTGCGCACGTACCCCAGTGCCGAGCTGAGGGCCAGCAGCAGCGAGGGCCAGAACAGCCACCAGCCCAGCGCCCGCAGACCCTCCACCAGGTCGGCCTCCCCCCAGGTCCCGGGCCAGAGCAGCAGTAGCAGGCTGAGAAATTGCAGGACCGTTTTGGCCTTGCCACCCCAGGAGGCCGGCCCGCCGCTGGATTGCCCCGCCCGCCAACCGGAGATCAACAGCTCGCGGGCCAGCAGCAGCCACACCGCCCAGAGGGGAAGGTCGCCGGCGGCCGCCAGCCAGAGCAGGGGCGCGCTGATCAGGATCTTGTCGGTGAGGGGATCGAGCCGGGCGCCCCAGGCGGAGCCGCCACCGGCGCGGCGGGCCAGCCAGCCATCCGCCGCGTCGCTGAGCCCACCGAGCAGCAGCAGCAGCCAGGCCAGGCTCTGCCAATCGGCCGCCAGGGCGATCAGCAGGGGCAGGCCCA
>JBILEP010000333.1:0-2814 GCA_044352045.1 Cyanobium sp.
CCCCTCGGGCTGCAGGCGCGCCTGGCTGCGGCCGAAGCCCAGGGTCTTGTTGGCCATCTGGGCGGAGCGACGCACCAGCAGGCTCAGGCACAGCAGCAACAGCAGCACCAGCAGACCATTACCCAGCAGAGCTGCCGTCGCGTCGTCCTGGCGCTCGTCCCGAACGGTGAGGGGCACCCTGGCCTGCTCCGCCGTGCGCAGCAGCGCCTGATTGTCGGGCAACACCGGCACCTGGACGGAGCGGGAGTCCGGGTAGGTGGCGGTCACGATCCGCTGGCGTGGCGCCAGCTCCAGGGATCTGATCTTCCCCGCCTTGATCTCCTGCAGCAGCTGGCTGTACGAGGGCCGGCCCTCCGCTGTTCCCAGGCTGAAGGGTTGCGATGGCTTGGGCTCCGCGGGTCGGACGGAGGAATGTGCTGGACCGGGTGAGGTGCCGCCCACTGTGGGAAGTCGCTGGTGCTGATGGTAGCGATTTGACGAAAGGCCGGCCGACGACGCAGGATCTCTGTTTGGCCGCACGGGTGTCGGTATGGCTGTTCCGAAGAAGAAAACCTCCAAGGGCAAACGCAATCAGCGCCACGCCCACTGGAAGGCCAAGGCCGGCGTCGCCGCCGCCAAGGCCCTGTCGATCGGCAAGGCGGTGTTGAGCGGCCGCGCCCAGGGCTTCGTCTATCCGATCGCTGAAGAGGCCGAGGCCGACGAAGACTGAAGCGGTGATCAGGTGCCGAGCTTGAACGCCTCGAACACCACGCTGTAAACCAGGCCGATCCGCAGGTTGTCGGCGATCACCCAGCCCAGGGAGGGCTCCTCCCCCACCTGGCGGGTGCGCTGCCGCACCACCGCCTCGATCACCAGAACCAGCATCAGCACCGCCAGGGGCCGGCCCGCCGGCACCCGAATCAGCATCAGGCTGGTGAGGTTCTGCCCGAGGTAGTAGCCCACCAACAGGGCCAGAATCGACAGGCTGGCACTGCGCCAGCTGCGCCTCAGCCAACCGATCAGCAGGTTGGCCACACGGTGGAGCACCCCCTGCAGGCGGGTGCGCTGCAGGGGAGGGCGGCTCATGGCGGGGGCAGCAGGGCGTCCAGCCAGGAGAGCGTCACCTGGCCCTTGTCGCCGGCGAGTCCCTCGACCACCGCGCAGGCCTCTTCAAACAGCGCGAGGGGCTCCCGGCGCGAGAGGCTGCTCAACGTCACCAGACAGGGCAGCCCCGCCGCCCGGGCGGCCGCCAGGCCCTGGCGCGAATCCTCCACCGCCATCACCGAGCCCGCTGGGCATCCGAGGCGCTCCTGGGCGAGGAGGTAGGCCTCGGGATCCGGCTTCTTGACGCCCACATCCTCGCCGCACACCTGGAGGCTGAACGCGTCGGCCAGGTCGCCCAGCACGCCCTCGCAGAGGTGGCGCACGGCCTCGCGGCCGCTGGTGGTGACAATCCCCTGGCGAAGACCGGCGGTGCGGGCCTCCTGGATCAGGGAGGCCACACCCGGGCGGAGAGGAACCGCCCCCTGCCGCAGGCGCACCCCGTAGTGGCTCGCCTTGCGGTGCACCAGCTCGTCGAGGAGCGCCGGCTCGACGGGTCCGCCGGTGTGCTCAAGGCACCAGGCCCCGATCCGTTCCCGACCGCCGCTCACGGCCAGCAGGCGCAGATAGGTGGGCTCATCCCAATACCAGGGCAGGCCCAGATCAGCGAAGGCGGCATTGAAGGCGGGGCGATGGCCATCCAGCTCCGTCTCGGCGAGGGTGCCGTCCACATCCCAGAGCAGCGCCGCGAGCCGATGGGCCATGGACTCCAGGTTACGGGGGATGACCACCCCCGCACGGAGCCGCACAATGCGAGAACCATGCTCCGTCTTTTGTTGAGCGACACTGACGGCCCCCCGTGGCGCCTGCCGCCCCCCCTGCCGCCGGATGAGGCCAGGGCTGAACTGGCGGCGGCGCTGGAGCTGCCGCCCGAGCTGGTGGACCTGCTCCGCCGCCGCGGTCACCGGGACCGGGAGGCGATCCAGGCCCTGCTCAATCCCCCATCCGCCCCTGAACCGCGCCAGCATTTCGCCGACCTGGAGCGCGCCGAACGGCGCCTGGTGGAGGCCTGCCGCCAGGGCGAGGCCGTGGCGATCTGCGGCGACTACGACGCCGATGGCATGACCAGCACCGCCCTGCTGACCGGCGTGCTGCAGCGGCTTGGCGCCCGTCCGCGGCCGGCGATCCCCAGCCGCCAGGACGACGGCTATGGCCTCAACCCGGGCATGGTCGAGGAGCTGGCGGCGGAGGGGATCCGTCTGCTGATCACCGTCGACAACGGAGTGGCGGCGCGGGAGGCGCTGGAGCGGGCCGAAGCGCTCGGTGTGGCGGTGATTCTCACCGACCACCACACCCTGCCCGAGGTGTTGCCCCCCCACCTGGCCCTGCTGCACCCAGCGCTCACCCCCGCCGATTCCCCCTTCCGCGGCCTGGCGGGGGTGGGGCTGGCCTATGTGCTCGCCAGCGGACTCTGTCGACGGCTGAAGCGCCGCGACGGCCTGGCGATCGCCCTCGACCTCTTCTGCATTGGCACCATCGCCGACATGGCCCCCCTGCAGGGGGTGAATCGGCGCTGGCTGATGGATGGTCTGCCCCGCCTGGCCGGCAGCCAGCTGGCGGGCCTGCGGGCGCTGCAGCAACTGGCGGGGGTGGAGGATCGCCCCCTCGATGCTGAGGCGGTGGGCTTCCGCCTGGCCCCCCGCATCAACGCCGTGGGTCGCCTCGGCGACCCCCTGCTGGTGGTGGAGCTGCTCACCAGCGAGGACACCCAGCGCACCCTGGAGCTTGCCCGGG
>JBILEP010000334.1:0-2813 GCA_044352045.1 Cyanobium sp.
GGGGCCTGGGCTGCCAGGCCCGGCAGCAGGGCGGCCGTCAGGCCCAAGAGGCCGAGAGGCTTCATCGGCGACCCACCAGGGTGGGGGCGGCGGCCCCGGCCATGGCGCGGATCAGCTCCGCCGAGCGGGGATCGTTGAACGGACCCTTGACCATGAAGGCGGCCACCGCCCGCTGGCCATTGGGCAGCTGGATCAGGGCGGCGTCGGCGTAGGCGATGCCGATATCGCCGGTTTTGTTGTACACGGTGAGGCCGTAGGCGAGCAGCTCGCCATCCGGGTCGCTGGAATCCTTGCCTAACGCCTTCAGCAGGCCCAGGGGGATCAGGGTGTTGGTGCGGGAGGTGCCGAGGATCTCGCGGAACAGATCCCGGGCCCGGGGGCTGAGGGCCTCGCCGGTGTCCACCAGGGCAATCGCGCGGGCCAGGTCGCGGGCGCTGGTGGTGTTGGTGCCCTCCAGATCGGGCAGCCAGTTGTTGATCACCGTGGCGGGGAGGCCGAGGGTCTGGAAGCGACGGTTGAGGGCGATCTTGCCCCCGAGCCGCTTGATCAGCAGGTTGGTGGCGGTGTTGTCGCTCACCCGGATCATCTCAGTGGCCGCCTCATGGAAGGGAAAGCGGCTGCCCACCGGCTTGCTGGCCATCCAGCCGGCGCCACCGCCCACCACCTCCTTGGTCATCGCCAGCGACTCATTCCAGCGCAGCCGACCGGCGTCGAGTTCCTGCAGTCCGGCCAGCAGGATCGGGGTCTTGATCGAGCTGGCCGCCGGCAGGGCAACGTCGGGTTTCAGCTCGGCGTAGCGGCCGTCGTCGAGCACCAGCAGGTAGGCCGAGGCGGTGAGGCCCTTCTGGGCGGCAGCCAGCGCCCCCCAGCGGCGGCTGAGGTCGGCGAGTTCGCGGCGGGGCTCGAAGCGGCCCAGCCCGATCCCTCCCCCCGGCAGCCGGCGCGGCGCCGGGTCGATCGCCGGCACCCCGATCCCTCCGCCCTGGGCGAAGCGTGGCGCCAGCAGCTTCAGGCCGCTGCCCACCAGCACGCCCACGCCAACCCCGGTGACCGCCAACCGCAGCAGCAGCAGCAGCGGCTGGAGCCAGGGCTTGCTGCGGGGGCGGGGAGGGCGGCCAGCGGTCACGGGCTCAGGCGTGGGCAGGGGTCCCGACCCTAGTGGTCCTGGCTCGGGGGACAAGGGCGGCGGCTTGCCCAGCGCAACTGGCACACCATGCCCCGCAGCAGGGCCAGCTCCCCCGGCCGCACCTGGGCGCGCTGCAGGAGGGCGCGCAGCTTGGCCATGCGGGCGCGGGCGGTGTGAGGGTGCAGGAAACCCACCTCGAGCAGCAGCGCCTCGGCGTCCGCCAGGGTGGCCTCCAGGCTGCCGCGGGCGGCTGGCTCCTCCCCCGGAGCGGTTGGGGCGAGGGGGGAAGCGGACGATTCCGCCCGCAGGCGATGCAGCTCATGCAGCACCACCGCCACCGCATGGGACAGGTTGAGGGAGGTGTAGGCGTCCCCGGTGCCAAGGCAGAGCAGCCGGCCGGCCTGCAGCAGTTCGTCGTTGCTCAGCCCCCGGTCCTCGCGACCGAACACGATCGCCGCCGGAGCTGGAGCACCCCCGACCGCCGGGGAGCCGCTGGCCGCAGCAGTGCCGCTGGCCGCCAACAGCCAACCCAGGGCTTCGGCGGGACCCCGCAGCGCCAGGGGCTCCCCCTCGCGCCGGCCGGTGGTGGCCACCACCCGGCCGCAGTCGGCCAGGGCCGCGGCCAGGGTGGCGAAGCGGCGGGCGCTCGCCAGCACCCCCCGGCCGTGGACCGCCATCAGCAGGGCCTGGGGGTCGAGCGGGTCGCAGCGGGGCGCCACCAGGCGCAGTTCGGCGATGGCGAAGTTGGCGCAGAGCCGGGCGACGCTGCCCACATTCAGCGGCCCCGCCGGCTCCACCAGCACCAGGTGGATCGGCGGATCGGTGGGGGGCGACGGCACCGGATCAGGGCAGCTGGCGCAGGAAGGCCAGCAGGTCGGCCATGTCCTGGGGGGCGGGCTGGAAGCGGGGCATGGGCGGGGTGCGGCCGCTCACCACCTGCTGGATCAGCTGCCGGTCGCTCTTGCGACGCCCCACCCCATGCAGATCGGGTCCCACCAAGCCCTGGGCAGCCAGACCGTGGCAGCCGGCGCAGTTGAGCCGGAACAGGCGGCCGCCGTTGTCGATGGAACCGGCCAGGGCGAGGGTGGCGCGGCTGTAGGGATCGCTGCGGGCCGCCGGCAGCACCGCTAGCAGCAGCACGATCGAAGCTATTGCCGCCAGGGTCACCAGGGCGGCGACCAGGCCGCGGGGGCGGTTCGCCTCGGGGAGGGGGGCGGTGACGGCACCATCGGGGGCGGGGATCGGTCCTGTCACGGTTGGGCGGAAAAGCGCGCGGCCGGCTCTCCATCATGGGAGAATGGCAGGGCGATCCACGACCCGGCCCGGAAGCCGGCCCGGCAGCACCATGATCGAACCCCTGCTCTGCGGCATCGTTCTCGGCCTGATTCCCGTCACCCTGGCCGGCCTGTTCGTGGCGGCTTGGAATCAATACCGCCGCGGCAGCGCCCTGGGCGGCTGATCCCCTCCTGGCCCCGTGCCGCTGGGGCCTCCGCCCAGAAGCTGGCGATCGTCCTCCAGAAACATCAGGGCGCTGCTCCCATAGCGCCGCATCGCCTCCAGCCGCCAGCCCTCCGGTATCGGTGGGAGATTCTGGCTGTCGCATTCCCATACCATCGTGCCGCCGGGATGCAACCAGCCGCCGCGGCCCACCCGGTCGGCAATCGCCGCGTAGAGACCTGCCGCGTAA
>JBILEP010000063.1:0-8776 GCA_044352045.1 Cyanobium sp.
GATCGAGCAGCTGGCCGGCGCGGCCCACAAAGGGCAGGCCGCTGGCATCCTCGTGGGCCCCCGGGCCCTCGCCGATCACCATCAGCCTCGCCTGGGGGTTGCCCCGGCTCACCACCACCTGCTGGCGGCCCTCGGCCAGGCCGCAGCGGCGGCAGGCGGCGCAGTCGGCGGCCAGGCCGGCCAGGGAATCACCGGCGGCGGTCGGCGCGGCGAACAACGGACCGAGGGAGGAATCGTGCACACCCGTGACAAGCGCCCGGCCCACTGTGCCCGAAGCGGGACCGCCATAGGGCAGGATGGCCGGACTGAAAAGACGCTGCGCCCGCACCGATGCCGGCCCCGTTGAAGCTGTCCGCCCGGGCAGGAGGGCTGCAGCCTTCGCTCACCCTGGCCATCACCGCCAAGGCCCGGCAGTTGCGGGCCGAGGGGCGTGACATCTGCAGCCTCAGCGCCGGCGAACCCGACTTCAACACCCCCGCCTTCATCCGCCGCGCCGCTGCCGAGGCGCTTGAAGCCGGCCACACGCGCTACGGGCCGGTGGCGGGGGAGCCGCCCCTGCGGGCCGCCATCGCCAAGAAGATGGTGGAGGAGAACGGGGTGCCCACCCGCCCCGACCAGGTGCTGGTCACCAACGGCGGCAAGCAGGCGCTCTACAACCTCTTCCAGGTGCTGCTCGACCCGGGCGATGAGCTGCTGCTGCCCTCCCCCTACTGGCTGAGCTACCCGGAGATGGCCCACCTGGCCGGCGCCCGGGTAACCCTGATCCCCTGCGAAGCAGACGCCGGCTTCCACCTCTGCCCGGAGATCCTGGCGGCGGCGATCACACCGGCCAGCCGCCTGCTGGTGATCAACAGTCCCGCCAACCCCACCGGCGCGGTACTGCGCCGCGAGGAGCTCGAGGCGATCGCCGCGGTGGTGCGCCCCCATCCCCGCCTGGCGGTGGTGTGCGATGAGATCTACGAAACCCTGCTCGCCCCAGGCCAGGAACACCACAGCCTGGCGGCCGTCGCCCCCGATCTGGCCGATCGGGTGTTCGTGGTCAACGGCTTCGCCAAGGGCTGGGCGATGACCGGCTGGCGCGTCGGCTGGCTGGCGGGAGAGCGCAGCGTGGTGGCCGCCGCCAGCGCCCTGCAGAGCCAGAGCACCAGCAACGTCTGCACCTTCGCGCAATACGGCGCCCTGGCGGCGATCGAAGGGCCGCGCGATGGGGTGCGGCAGATGGCGGAGGAGTTCAACCGGCGCCGCACCTTGCTCAGCGAGGGACTGCAGGCGATCCCGGGGGTCAGCCTGCGGCCACCGGAGGGGGCCTTCTATGCCTTTCCGGACGTGAGCGCTTGGGGGCTTGATTCGCTGACACTCTGCGACCGCCTGCTGGCAGAGGAGGGGCTGGCCCTGGTGCCCGGCGTGGCCTTCGGCGACGACCGCTGCATTCGCCTTTCCTGCGCCGCCTCCCCCGACGCGCTGCGGGACGGCCTGGAGCGGCTGCGACGCTTCAGCGCCCGCCTCTGAGCTCACCCGCCGCCATGGCTGAGCCGGTGCCTCGCAAGCTGATCGTGCTCGGCGACAGCGGCGTGTACGGCTGGGGGGATCCGGATCAGGGCGGCTGGTGCGAGAGGCTGCGGCGGCACTGGATGGAATTGCCGGGCGGGCCGGTTCTCTACAACCTCGGGGTGCGCGGCGACGGCCTCGAGCGGCTGGCGGCTCGCCTCCCCGGCGAAGCGCTCTGCCGCGGCGAGCTGCGCCGCCAGGGGCCCCAGGGTCTGCTGCTGGCGGTCGGCCTCAACGACAGCGCCCGGGTGGGGCGGCCGGATGGTCGCCACCAGCTGGCGCCGGAGGCCTTTCTCTTCGGCCTGCAACAACTCCTGCAGGAGGCCCGCACGATCGCGCCGGTGCACGTGCTGGGCCTCACCCCGGTGCTGGCGGAGGCCATGCCCTTCGCCGGCATGCTCTGGTATTCCCTGGAGACGGTGCGCCACTACGAGGCCCTGCTGGAGGAGGCCTGCCTGGAGGCCGATGTTCCCTTCCTGCCCCTGCTGGCCTCCCTCAGCGCCGATCCAGCCTGGCCGCGCTGGCTGTGTGCCGATGGCCTGCACCTCAACCCGGAGGGGCACCACCAGGTGTATGAGCGGCTGCGGAACTGGCCGGCGCTGCTGGGCTGGGCCGGCCTGCAACCCCTCCGGCTGGCGACGCCCCTGGCCTGAACACCAGGGCGGGTTGCACCTGTGTTTCACCGTTTTTTCACCTTAGTGGACCTCCCCAGGAGAGGGGATTTTTCCTCCCGGCACGCCGGTCAGCGTGATCGTCTCTCGACCCAGTGCTCCCGTCTGTGTCATGGACTCCTCCGTTCTGCCCGCGTCAGACCGGTCCCGGAAACCGGTGCTGCCCCATCTCCGCAATGCCCGCTGGCTGCGGCAGTACGCCGCCAGCCGTGACCAGAAGCGGCGACAGCGATGGCGAGATGCCCTGGTGCGGGCCAACCTCCCCCTGGTGCGGCAGCTGGCGGGCCGCCTGGCGCCCCGCACCGGCCTTCCCTTCGACGATCTCGTCCAGGTGGGGTGTCTGGGGTTGCTGCGGGCGATCGAAGCCTTCGACCCCTGCCGCGGAACGAGCTTCAGCAGTTTCGCCGTTCCTTTCATCCGCGGCGCCATCGCCCACGAGCTGAGGGATCGGGGCTCGCTGGTGCGCATCCCCCGGCTCCTGTGGGACCTGCGGCAACGGGCATCCTCCCTGCAGGAGCGGCTGCGGGGGCGGAACGGCCAGGCGCCAGACGGGGGTGAGCTGGCGCGGCAGCTGGGCTGTCCGCCCGAGCAGCTGGCCGAAGCGCTGGCCCTGGGGCGGCTGCGGGATCTGCCGAGTCTGGATGCGCCGCTACCCGGGGCGGAGGGCGATGGAGCTCCCCGCTGCCTGCTCGAGCTGCTGGCGGCTCCGCCGCCCTGCGAGACCGGGGTGGACGGGGGGCAGGAAACGACAGGCCTAGGAACGGAGAGGCGGTGGCTCGGCGGCCAGCTGGCCGCGCTGACGCCCCAGCTGCGCTCCCTGCTGCTGGGGCGTCAGCTGGAAGGTGCCAGCTGGGTTGAGCTGGGCCGGGAGCTGGGCATCCATCCGCGCATGGCCCAACGGCGCCACGACGCTTGCCTGGCCCAGCTGCAGGAGACCGCCCGGATCTGGCGCCAGGGACAGGCCGATCGCCAGCAGGGCGGCGAGCAGGGTCTGCAGCCCGTTGACCAACTCGTTGCTGAGCCAGCGCCAACGTCGCTGCAGGGTGGCGCCGATCAGGCTTTCCACCAGGGTGGCGAGCAGGGCCACGACACTCACCAGCGCCCAGGAACGGCCATCCGCCAGCAGGCCCAGAGCCCAGCAAAGGCCAGCCATCACGATTCCGCCGGCGAGGCTGGCGGCGGTGCCCTCCAGGCTGATCGCCCCCTCGGTCCCCCGGGGGACCGGCCGCAGGGTCGTGATCAACACAGTGGCGCGCCCCCAGCGCTTGCCGATCTCACTACCGAAGGTGTCCGCGAGCTTGGCGGCAAAGCTGGCAGAAAAGCCCAGCAGCAGCAGGGGCGTCCAAGGGGCGGGCAGCAGGGGCCGCAACAGCGCCAGGGCGGCGCCGGTGGCGGCTGAGCCCCACACGTTCTCCGGCCCGCGGCGGCCGCCGCGGGCCTCGGCAAGCCCTTCGGCCTGCTTGGTGCGGAACCCGAGCTTGGTGACCAGCGAACCGAGCGCCAGATAGGCCACCACCGCCAGCCAACCCCGCCAGCCGAGGCTGCCCCACAGCAGCGTGCCCAGGATGCCGGCATGGACCCAGCCCGCCCGGGTGAGCAGGGGGGCGCGCTGGGCCAGGCTGATCAGGGCCGCGTTGAGGGCCAGGGCCAGGAGCCAGTGGCCAGGGTCCTGGGGGGGCGTGGGCATGGGGGAGCGACCGGAGGCGGCGCCTGTGTTGCACAGGTCTAAGCGCTAGGGGTTCCGCCGCCGTGGCGGCGGATAATCGCTGCACCCGTGAGCCCGCTGCCACCATGTTCTTCAAGCGCAAGTTCTTCCTCGACCTCAGCGGCGGCGAGGCGGAGCCGAAGCCCGCGGTGGTGGCGCCGGTGCGGGAGGCCACCCCCGAACCCGAGGAGGCGCCCAGGGCCGCAGCCCCCACCCCGTCTGCACCGGCCGCTGAAGCCGCACCGGCCGCCGCCGATGCGGCGCCCGCCGCCAGCAGCCTCACCACCGCCGAGGCGATCGCCGCTGAGTTGGCGGCGGCCCAGGCCGAACGTCCGGCCCCGAGCCTCTCCACCTTCGCTCCGGAGTGCGTCACGGCCGGTGGCGCCGTGCCGATGCGCCGCCGCAAGGCGGGCGCCAACCTGGCTGGCTTCAAGGCGATGGCTCAGGGGATGATGAAGAGCTGAACTCCCGCCAGGAGCAGAGCGCGGCGGTGCCCGCCACCGCCGCAGTGCCCGTGCGCAGGATCGGCGATCCCAGGCTCACCGGGATCCAACCCGCCCCCTCCGCCAGCCGTTCCTCCCCTTCGCTCCAGCCCCCCTCCGGTCCGATCGCCAGGGAGATCCGCGTCGGTTCGCTGCCGCTTGCTCGGGCCAGCCGCACGGCCTCCCGCAGCGCCTTCACCAAGGGCGGCAGTCCATCCCGTCGGGTGGTGGCCAGCAGTCCCAGCGCCGAGGGTTCGCCAGTGCCGGGGCCTTGCGCGAGCCAACCCGCCGCCGCCGCCGGCTCCAACACAGCCGGCTGCCAGAGCCGCTCGCACTGCTCGATCGCCTCCCGCACCACCGACCGCCACCGCTCCAGCGGCGGCGAGACGCCGGGCACGCCGCGCTGGGCAAGCAGGGGTTGCAGCCGATCGGCCCCCAGCTCGCTCGCCATGCGCCAGACCAGCTCCGCCTCCCGCTTCGGCACAGCCATCGCCAGCTCCAGTTCCGGGCGCAGAGCACCCTCGCAGCGCAGGGGCGCCGATGGGCTCTGCTCCAGCCGCAGCTCTCCGCCCTCCGCCAGCAGCGCGGTCCAGAGGTGGCCAGCCCCATCCACCACCGCCAGCCGATCGCCGGGGCGAAAGCGCAGCACCCGCTCCAGGTAATGGCGTTCCGGCGGCTCCAGCACCAGGGCCCGCACGCCGGCGCGCAGACGATCGGGTGGGATCAGCAGGCGGCGAAGCTCCCGGCTCATCCCGCCGTGAAGACGCTGTCCACCTCCTCCACGGGCCAATCCTCATTGACCCCGCCGATCACCAGTTCGACGATCTCGATCACATCCCGATCGAGCTGGCGTAGGGCATTGATCAGCACGTCGAGGGCCAAGGCATCGCTGGTGCCAAGGTCGAGCCAACAGCGGCCCCACTCCCCCTCGTACTCGAAGGCCGCCATGTCATGCATCAGGGAGGGCAGGGCGCGGTCAGCCTCCTCACCGTCCCAGGCCAGAAAGCTCAGGTCGGCACCGGCCTCGTGGGCCTGGAGGTTCTCGGCGTTGAAGCCGCCCAGCTTGGCCAGCACGAACCAGCTGTCGAACACCCCCTCCACGTAGTCACGCTCCCCCTGGCCCGGGGGGTGGGCGAAGCGCAGCCAGATCCAGCAGTTGAAGGGATCGACCTCGCGGAAACGGACCTCCATGAATGGCGGAGCGGCGATGGGCGGAACGGCTCCACCCTGGCACCCGCCATGCTGGGGTGCTCCGATGGCCCCGATGCTCGAGCTCCAATCGCTGCGCTATCACCCCGCCACCAGCCCCGAGCCGGTGCTGCGGGACGTGAGCCTGACCGTGGCGGCCGGGGAGCCGGCCCTGGTCGCGGGCCGCAGCGGCAGCGGCAAGACCACCCTCCTGGAGCTGGTGAGCGGCCTGGCAGACCCCGACGGGGGCCGCGTCCTCTGGGAGGGCGAAGCCCTGCAGGCCCGTCAGCGCCGTTGGCTCTGCGGTCTGGTCTTCCAGTTCCCCGAACGCCACTTCCTCGGTCTGAGCGTGGGGCAGGAGCTCAGGCTGGGCCGCAAGCGGCTGCGGGGGGAGGAGGCGGAGGCGGTGCTTCACAAGGTGGGGCTGGAGGCGGTTTCCCTGCAGCGGGAGCCGGAGCGGCTCAGCGGCGGCCAGCAGCGGCGCCTCGCCCTGGCGGTGCAGCTGTTGCGCGAACCCAGAGTGCTGCTCCTCGATGAGCCCACGGCGGGGCTGGACTGGCAGGTGCGCCAGGAGATCCTGCAGCTGCTCGCGGAACTGGCCCGGGAGCGGGCCCTGCTGGTGGTGACCCATGAGCCAGAACTGTTCCGCGACGTGATCGAGCGGGGCTGGCGCCTGCAGGGGGGAAGCCTGGAACCGCTCCGTACGATGCATTCAGAACCGGAGACCTGATGGCTGATCAGCTGCGGCGGGCCACCGCGGCCGGCGGAGGCATCCGCCTGGTGGCGGTCACCACCACCACCACGAGCCGCTTCGCCCGCCGGCGCCACAGACTTTCCTTCCTTACCACCGCCCTGCTCGGCCGGTCGATGACGGCCGGCCTGCTGCTGGCCAGCTCCATGAAGGTGGCCCATGGGCGGGTGAACCTGCGCATCCAGTCCGATGGACCCCTGCGGGGCCTGATGGTGGATGCGGGCCGGGATGGCACGGTGCGCGGCTATGTCGGCGCCCCGGCCCTGGAGCTCTATCCGGTGCCCAGCGCCGACGGCCAGCCCGGTTTCGACTTCCGCCGCGCCACCGGCACTGGCTACCTGCACGTGGTGCGGGACATCGGCGAGGGCGAGCCCTTCAGCAGCACGGTGGAACTGGTGAGCGGCGGCATCGGCGAGGACGTGGCCTCCTATCTGCTCCACTCCGAGCAGACCCCCTCGGCGGTGTTCGTCGGCGAGCAGATCGACAGCCATGGGGTTGTCTGCAGCGGCGGGGTGCTGGTGCAGGTGTTGCCCAAGGCCTCCAGCGAGCCGGCGCTGGTGGCCCTGCTGGAGGAGCGCTGCCGGGAGATCCAGGGCTTCAGCGCCCGGTTGGCGGCCCATGCCAACAATCTGCAGGGTCTGCTGGAGGACATCTTCCCCGACCTCGACCCCCAGCCCCTCGAAGGGGAGAGCGCCACCACAGCGGTGCGCTTCCACTGCCCCTGCAGCCGCCGCCGCAGCGTGGCCGCCCTGCGGCTGCTGGGGCGCGATGAACTGAGCGAGATGCTGGCCGAGGACGGCCGGGCCGAGCTCACCTGCCACTTCTGCAGCGAGGTGTATGAGGTGAAAGCGGCGGAGCTGCGGGAGCTGATCGAGGAGCTCACGGCCGCCTGAGCCGGCCCTCAGGCGATCAACAGCGCCGCCAGCAACAGGAACAGCAGGGCCGGAACACTCTCCAGCTGGAGGACAGCCAAGGGAAGCCCCGACACCTGCGGACCGAGCAGGGACATGGCGGCGCCGCCGAGCAGGAGCCCCACCACCAGCGACGAGAGGGTCCAGGCGACCGCCAGGGGGAAACGGCCGAGGCGGCGCTGCAGGTTGAGCAGGCAGATGGGTGCCGCGAGCCCCAGGGGCAAGCGCGGATCCACACCGGGGAGCAGGAGCAACACCAGGAGGCTGCCGATGGCGGCCAAAGGCAACCAGAACTCCCGGCCCGTGGCCAGGGCGACGCGGGGCAGAAGCGAGCCGGGGGACGCGATCGCCCGACCCGGCGGCAGGGCCGCGAGACGGGGCAACGAGGGAAGCGGCAGGCGCTCCGCCTGGGGGACCAGCTGCTCGCGCTGGGAAGCGGTGCGGGCGGCGGTGCTGACCCGGCCCTGCTGACGCTCCTTGAGGCGATCCATCAGCACGGCGTCGTACGCCGACTCGATGCGGGATCGGGCCAGGGGGTCGTCGTCGCCAAGCTCGGCCAGACGGGCCTGCCTCGCCTCCTGGACGTGGTCGAAAGAAGCGTCGGGCGAAACCCCGAGACGCTCGTAGGGATCGGAGGCTTCAGGCACTCTGGGGGGTGGTTCGGAACCTGAACTCATGAACCTGAGCGTACCGGGGTGGGTTTAGAAGAGGGGTTCGCTGTGATGGAATCCAGCTTCCTGCTGGAGATGGCGGCGACAGGCCTCGGCCTCAGCGGCGGCCAGACGGCGTCGGCTCTTGAGCAGGGGCATCTGGGGGGGCAGGTGGCTGCCTTCGCGAATCTCCACCAGGGGCGTGTCGGGTCCCGGAGGGGCGGGCATAAAGCTGACGTAATCGCAGCCTCCGTCGCTGCGGGGGCGCACAAGCCAAACAGCCGAAGCCGGAGAGCGTGTTGGGTTGGCGGAAGCGGAGGAGGTCGGCATCAGCCCTGGCGTCGGATGCGCGGACAATGACAAAGTATTGCGGAATTTGGCCACCGCCGCGAGTTCGGCCTGAACAACCCCCAACGGCCAGCGGAGTCAGACGGGAATCGGCTCCAGACCACTCACCACCGGCGCCACGGCACTGAGATCCAGGTCGGGATGGTCCTCCCGCAGCTGGTTGAGGTTCCACTGGTTGCGGAACAGCAGCACGGGCCGATCCCAGCTGTCCCGCACCGTGCGGCAGTTGAACAGCCGCCCCACCCGCTCCAGAGCCGACCAACCACCGCTCACCCAGCGGGCGAGCGTGAACTCCATCGGCTCCAGCCGCGTGCTCACCCCGTACTCATGCTCCAGGCGGTACTGCACCACCTCCAGCTGCAGCTGGCCCACCGCCGCCAGGATCGGGTCGCGACGGCTGGGGTCGGTGTCATGCAGCACCTGCACGGCCCCCTCCTCCCGCAGTTCGCCCACCCCCTTTCGGAAGTTCTTGAAAGCGGAAGGGTTGGGATTGCGCAGCCAGGCGAAAATCTCAGGGCTGAA
>JBILEP010000050.1:0-10251 GCA_044352045.1 Cyanobium sp.
AACTTCTCAAATATGTGCCCGATCCCATCGACTTTTTCGGTCTCGTCTCCCCTCTGCGTGTATCTGCAAAGGCGGCCTGATCTTCCTGGATTGGCTCAGGATGCATGCCAGAAGCAATCTGGGCTTTATTTTTCCGCCACTCATCATCACAATTCAGGAGCACGTCAACTTTTTCAGCGACGAATCCCTACAGACTGGCATCGAGTCTTTGGGGCTGGAACTGGTTGCCATTCACCAGGATGGCGGAGCTTCCGTTTCCAGCCATGAGGTCGTGATCCGGGCTCTGGCCCGTCGTCGATGAGAGCGGCTGCAGGATTACCGCTTACTGCTCAAGCAGCAGCATTATTTCTGCGCGGCATGATCTCGCAGCGGCCGGAAGCGCACCTTGACTCTAAATCCACCCATTCGCAACGCCTCAATCTGGCGCGAAAGCACAGCAAACATCAGCATCTGAAGGGCAAAACTAATCAACATCAACCCCATCACCGTCGGAATCCCTCCTTCATAGCCGCTGTTGCCAGAGAGGAAGTTCACAAGCAGTAGCCCAGCCATCAACACCGCCAGCAGCAGGCCGCCACCGCCGATCAAGAGAGCCAGCCGACTGGCAGCCGCATCCGCCGAGAGCAGGCTGCGCAGCGCTTCTTGCCAATAGCCCCAGGCACGGTAGGAGGAAACGCCGCGCAGTCGCTCCGCTTGCAGATAATCCATCAACAGGGGCGACTGGCTGGCGTTGGCGAGGCACTGGCGGAAATTGAGATCGGTGTTGTCCCAATAGCGCAGAGCTTCCTCGACGACATCACGCCGATAACAGCCGAAACCATGAAAACCACTCGGCACCCGCTGCAGCCGCGAGGAATAGCCCAGCACCTTGTAATAGATGCGCCGGGCCAGCCGCAGCATCGGGCCGCCAGCGGATCGCTTCTTCACTGCCATCACCGCATCAAGCTCTGGGCGCTCTAGCAGGGCGCGCACCATCGGGATCACCAACTCCGGCGGATCCTGAAGGTCCGAGCAAAGCAACACCAGCAGATCGCACCAGCGCGCCTGATCCATCGCATTGACCGCCGAGGCTTCAGGGCCGTAGTTGGCCCAGTTGGCGAGGGGCTGCACAGCTGGATCATGGCGGCTCAGCTCCTGCAGAACCTCCAGACTGGCGTCACTGCTGCCGTTATCGGCGACCACGAACAGAAAGTCGAGCCGAAACAGCTCCGCGAATTCGCGACGTAACTCGGCATGGACCTGGCGGCAGCGCCGATGAAGCTCCTCCAGGTTCTCGGCCTCGTTGAAGGCGCTGCTGACGAAAGCCAGCGTCAGCGGCTCGGGCATCGACACCGACAGGAATTCAGACCGAAGCAATCATCCCATGAACGGCCGCTACCTCGAAGCAGTGACTGACCATCCATGCCGCGCCAAAGAGCGCTGAAGGGAGGCCCGTAGAATGACATCAGCCGAAAATCCTGATGGTTGCCAATGGCAAGTCGCTGCATTCTTCTGATCGCAACCTTGCCGGAGCGCGCTGCCTACCTTCGAGAAGCCCTTGATTCCGCCTCAAGATGCGCTGACCTACTGGATGCTGTCACACTCAGTGTCAATGGTGAATCGGCCTCAGAAGCGGCAAAAATCTGCGCCGACTATCCAGCCATCAGCCAGCGGCCACTCCGCATTCTCTGCACCGGCAAACGCCTAAGCGCCGTCAAACATGGCCTGTTTCTTCTCCATCAGATTGCCCCCTCAATCGCACCCACAGATCTCCTGCTGCTGCTGAGCGACGATGATCTGCTGATCCCAGGCGAGAGCCTGGCGGCCTACATCGATCAGCTAAAAAAAGGCGGCGGCAGAATGGTTGGTGTCGGAAGATTTCGCACCTTCACCAGCGATCCCCAGCTGGCGAGTAGCGAATGCCACTCCCTGGAACCCGGGGAGAGTGCCAGTGCGCTCACCTACCTTGCCCGCCACCATCAACAGGAGCGACTCACGAACATCAGCGGCATGCTGGTGCCCTTCTCCATCTATGCCGATGCCCATCGCTTCATGGCACGTTTCAGGTCTTCAGGTCGCCGCACAGAACACATCCTCTATTGCCACCGTCGCGTGCAAGAGCTCTACAGCCCCAACGAGGCCATCGCGTCGATCCGCAGGCATCCACTCCAGGAGGGTGTAGCCCTCTCCTACAAGTCATATTTCTATGACGAGCTGGTCTTCATGCTCTGGGTCTGGATCCAGCAGCCGCAGACCAGACCCTGGAGACACAGTGGCATCTACGGCTCTACCCTGCGACGCTTTCTTGTCTTCCTGCGGGGCTATGTCGATCGCACAGCCCCGATTCAGGCCCTGGTCAGGGTGAAGCACTGGTTCGCCCCACCCTGAGGGGCGGGGCCGCTCCGCTTCAGCCCAACCCTTTCGCCGTGGCCACCACGTTCTCTACGGTGAAGCCGAACTTCTCCAGGCAGAGGGGGCCGGGGGCGGAGGCACCGAAACGGTCAATCGACACGGTGGCGCCATCGAAGCCGGTGAACTTGTGCCATCCAAAGGAACCGGAGGCCTCCACCACCACCCGCTTGCGCACGGCGGCCGGCAGCACCGACTCGCGATAGGCGGCGTCCTGCTCCTCGAACAGCTCGACGCAGGGCATCGAGACCACCCGCACGTTGCGCCCCTCGGAGCGCAACTGGGCGGCGGCCTTGACGCAGAGGTCGAGCTCGGTGCCGGTACCGATCAGAATCAGCTCCGGGGTGCCATCGCTGTCCTCCAGGATGTAGCCGCCCTTGGCCACCGCCGCGGCGGTGGAATTGGCCTGGTTGGCCATCGCCTGACGGCTCAGGGCGAGCACCGTGGGCCGCTTGCGGTTGCTGACCGCCACCTGGTACGCCCCCACGGTTTCATTGCCATCGCCGGGGCGAATCACCAGCAGGTTGGGAATGGCCCGCAGGTTGGCGAGGGTTTCCACCGGCTGGTGGGTGGGGCCGTCCTCGCCGAGACCGATCGAATCGTGGGTGAGCACGTAGATGCAGCCGAGCTCGCTCAAGGCCGACAGGCGCATGGCACCGATCATGTAGCCGGCGAACACCAGGAAGGTGCCGCCGTAGGGGATCAGACCACTGCCGTGGTAGGCGATGCCGTTCATGATCGCGGCCATGGCGTGCTCGCGCACGCCGAAGTGCAGGTAGCGATTGGCTTCGCCGCCCTTCTGGAAGCTGGCCTCGCCCTTGATGTCGGTGAGGTTGGAGTGGGTGAGGTCGGCGGAGCCGCCGATCAGCTCGGGCAGCTTCGGACCGAACGCGTTGAGGGCGTTGTAGGAGTGCTGGCGGGTGGCCAGGCCCTTATCGGCGGGGGTGAAGGTGGGCAGGGCGGCATCCCAGCCCTGGGGCAGCTCGCCCCGCAGCAGGCGCTCGAATTCCGCCGCTTCGGCCGGGTACTGGTCGCGATAGGTGGCCAGGGTGGTGTTCCACTCCGCCTCGGCGGCGGCGCCCCGCTGGATCGCCTGGCGCCAGTGCTCATAGGCCTCGCCGGGCACCTCGAATTCGCCGTAGCTCCACTCCAGGGCCTTGCGGGTGAGCTCGGCCTCATCGGCCCCCAGGGCGGCGCCGTGCACGCCGGCGGTGTTGGCCTTGTTGGGAGAGCCGTAGCCGATGGTGGTGGTGACCTTGATCAGGCTGGGCCTGTCGGTGACGGCCTTGGCGGCCTCGATGGCCTGGGCGATCCCTGCCACATCCGTGTTGCCATCGGCCACATGCTGCACGTGCCAGCCGTAGGCCTCGTAGCGCTTGAGCACATCCTCGGTGAAGGAGACGGCGGTGTTGCCGTCGATCGTGATGTGGTTGTCGTCATAGAGGGCGATCAGCTTGCCCAGCCCCAGGTGGCCGGCCAGGGAGGCGGCCTCCGAGGCCACCCCCTCCTGGTTGCAGCCATCGCCCATCAGCACATAGGTGTAGTGATCGACCAGGGTGGCGCCGGGGCGGTTGAACTTCGCCGCCAGGTGCGCTTCAGCGATCGCCAGGCCGACAGCATTGGAGATGCCCTGGCCCAGGGGGCCGGTGGTGACCTCCACGCCAGGGGTTTCAAAGGTTTCCGGGTGACCGGGGGTGCGGGAGCCCCACTGGCGGAACTGTTTGATGTCGTCGAGGCTGACGCTGTCGTAGCCGGTGAGGTGCAGCAAGGCATAGAGCAGCATGCAGCCATGGCCGGCCGAGAGCACGAAGCGGTCGCGGTTGAACCAGCGGGGGTTCTTCGGGTTGTGCCGCAGCACCTTGTCCCACAGGGCGAAGGCCATCGGAGCGCAGCCCATCGGCAGCCCCGGGTGGCCGGAATTCGACTTGTTGATCGCGTCGACCGCCAGGAAGCGGATGCTGTTGACGCACAGACTTTCGACCGAGGTGCTGGGGGCGACGACCATGGCGGGACCGGTGGGTAGGGACTAAGGGGTGGGGAGAGCGGGCGGGGGGCCGCCGCGCTCAGGTCATGCGGCGGAACGCGAGGCAGACGTTGTGCCCGCCGAAGCCGAAGGAGTTGGAGAGCACGACATGGACGTCGTGTTCGCGGGCCTGGTTGGGAACCACATCCAGATCACAGGCGGGATCGGGAGTGTGGTAGTTGATCGTAGGCGGTACCAGGTTGTGGCCGATCGCCAGGATCGAGGCAACCGCCTCGATGCCACCGCTGCCGCCGAGCAGGTGGCCGGTCATCGACTTGGTGGAGCTGACCGGGGTATGCCGGGCATGCTCCCCGAGGGCCGCTTTGATGGCGGCCGTCTCGTTGCTGTCGTTCGCCTGGGTGCTGGTGCCGTGGGCGTTGACATAGTCGACGTCCTCGGGCTCCAACCGCGCATCGGCCAGCGCCAGCCGAATCGCCTCCGCGCCCCCCACCCCACCCGGGGAGGGGGCGGTGATGTGATGGGCGTCGCAGGTGGTGCCGTAGCCCACCACTTCCGCCAGGATGCGGGCGCCACGGGCCTGGGCATGCTCGAGCGACTCGAGCACGAGCACGCCCGCCCCCTCGCCGATCACGAAGCCGTTGCGCTCCAGGTCGAAGGGGCGACTGGCGGTGGCGGGGTCGTCGTTGCGGAACGACAGAGCCTTGGCGCTGGCGAAGCCGGCCACCCCCAGCGGCATCGTGCGGTACGCGTCGCCGATGGCGTTGGAGCCGGCGGCGCAGGCCGTGGCCACGGCGCTGCTGGGCCCCCGCGCGCCGAGGGCGATCGCCGCCAGGCCCGTGGCCATGTTGGGGATCATCATCGGCACGCAGAAGGGGCTGACCCGGTCGGGACCGCGGTCGGCCAGCACATGGGCCTGGGTTTCCATCATCAGCAGCCCCCCCACCCCGGAGCCGATCGACACGCCGACCCGGTGGGTGTTGGTGGCATCGATGCAAAGACCAGCGTCGGCCACGGCCTGCTTGGCCGCCACCACGCCGAATTGACAAAAGCGATCCCAGCGCTTGGCCTCCTTCGGCTCCAGGAAGCCGGAGGGATCAAACCCCTTCACCTCAGCGGCGAAGCGGCAGGCATGGAGCGATGCGTCGAACAGGGTGATGGCGGCCACGCCATTGCGGCCACTGCTCAGACCTTCCCAGTACTGGGCGACATCGTTGCCGATCGGTGTGACCGCGCCCAGGCCGGTGACGACGACGCGGCGGAGACCCTCCACCATGGACGCCTCAGGCCTTCTTCTCGAGGATGTACTTCACGGCGTCACCGACGGTGGCGATGCCCTCGGCGGCCTCATCGGGAATCTCGATGTCGAACGCTTCCTCCAGGGCCATCACGAGTTCGACGGTGTCGAGGGAGTCGGCGCCGAGGTCGTTCTGGAAGTTGGATTCCGGCTTCACCTCTGCGGCATCAACGCTGAGCTGATCGGCAACGATCGCGCGGACTTTCTCGAAGATCGCTTCCTGGGACATAACCGCTGTGTGGGAGGGGCGCATCCTACGGGTCCACCCCGACCCCCCAACCAGCGAGGGCGGCTCCTATGAACAAGCGTGACGGCCGGAGCGCCCGCCGGCCAGCCTCCGCGAGGCCTTGGGTACCTTGACGACACGCCGGCCCACCGACGCCGGATCCGACCGCAGCGTCTTTCCATGTCCCACGCCGTCAAGATCTACGACACCTGCATCGGCTGCACCCAGTGCGTGCGGGCCTGCCCCCTGGATGTTCTCGAAATGGTGCCCTGGGACGGCTGCAAGGCCGGCCAGATCGCCTCCTCCCCCCGCACCGAGGATTGCGTGGGCTGCAAGCGCTGCGAAACCGCCTGCCCCACCGATTTCCTCAGCATCCGCGTCTATCTCGGCGACGAGACCAGCCGCTCCATGGGCCTCGCCTACTGATCCGGCGGCCCCGTTGCCCATAAGCTCAGGCCCGGCCCCGCCGGGCTTTTTTTGTGCCCGCCCCGGGCTCCTCTCCACCCCCCTGCCATGTGCGGCATCGTTGCCCTGATCGGATCCCGTGAAGCGGCCCCGCAGCTGCTGGAGGGCTTACGGCAGCTGGAGTACCGCGGCTACGACTCCGCCGGCATCGCCACGGTGGAGGTGGCGGCGGGCGCGCCCGCGGGCGCCGCGGGCTCCCTGCACTGCCTGCGGGCGGAGGGCAAGCTGGTGAACCTCAGCCAGCGCTTCGAGGAGCGGGGCGCCCCCGGCCACTGCGGCATCGGCCACACCCGCTGGGCCACCCACGGCAAGCCCGAGGAGCGCAACGCCCACCCCCACCTCGACGGCAGCGGCCAGTTGGCGGTGGTCCAGAACGGCATCATCGAGAACCACCGCAGCCTGCGGGATGAGCTGCAGGCCGGTGGCGTCACCTTCCTCTCCGACACCGACACCGAGGTGATCCCCCACCTGGTGGCCCGCCGTCTGGCTGAACTGGAGGCCTCCGGTGCCGCCGTCGACGCCGCCCTGCTGCTGCAGGCGGTGCAGGACGTGCTTCCCCTGCTGCATGGGGCCTACGCCCTGGCCCTGATCTGGGCGAAGACACCCGGGGCCCTGGTGGTGGCCCGGCGTCAGGCGCCCCTGTTGATCGGCCTGGGGGACGGGGAGTTCCTCTGCGCCAGCGACACCCCCGCCCTGGCCGGGTTCACCCGCACGATCCTGCCCCTGGAGGATGGCGAGGTGGCGCTGCTCACGCCCCTGGGCATCGAGCTGTACGACAGCAGCGGCGCGCGGGTGCAACGCACCCCCAGCCTGCTCACGGGCACCGAGCACGTGGCGGACAAGCGCAGCTTCCGCCACTTCATGCTCAAGGAGATCCACGAGCAGCCGGAGACGGCGGCCCTCTGGGTGGCCCGCCACCTGCCGGAGGAGGCTCTGGTGGCCCTGCCCCTGGACGACGCGGTGTTCGAGGGGGTGGAGCGGGTGGAGATCCTGGCCTGCGGCACCAGCCGCCACGCCGCCCTGGTGGGGGCCTACTTGCTGGAGCAACTGGCGGGCATCCCCGCCAACGTCCATTACGCCAGCGAGTTCCGTTACGCGCCGCCGCCGCCGGTGCCCCACACCCTCACGATCGGCGTCACCCAGTCGGGCGAGACGGCCGACACCCTGGCGGCCCTGGCGATGGAACAGGAGCGCCGCCAGGCTCTGGGGGATCCCGCCCAGGC
This sequence comes from Cyanobium sp., assembly GCA_044352045.1. GTDB lineage: Bacteria > Cyanobacteriota > Cyanobacteriia > PCC-6307 > Cyanobiaceae > Cyanobium. Next base: position 7,581 of record JBILEP010000050.1, read on the forward strand.
GCCCCGGCTGCTGGGAATCACCAACCGGCCCGAGAGCTCCCTCGGCCGCCTGGTGCCCCACATCCTCGACATCGGCGCCGGCATTGAGGTGGGGGTGGCCGCCACGAAAACCTTCCTCGGCCAGCTGCTGGCCTTCTACGGCCTCAGCCTGGCCTTCGCCGAACGGCGGGCCGCCGCCGGCCGGCCGGACGCTCCCTCGCCGACGCGCCTGCGCCAGCTGGCCGACGAACTGCGCCAACTGCCGGGCCTGCTGCAGCGCCTGGTGGAGGACCACGACCAACGCTGCGCCGATCTGGCCCACCTGTTCGCCGACACCCAGGACGTGATCTTCCTGGGTCGGGGCATCAACTACCCGATCGCCATGGAGGGGGCGCTGAAGCTCAAGGAGATCAGCTACATCCATGCCGAGGGCTATCCCGCCGGCGAGATGAAGCACGGTCCAATCGCCCTGCTCGACGCGCGCGTGCCGGTGGTGTCGATCGCCGTGCCCGGCAGTGTGTTTGACAAGGTGCTCTCCAACGCCCAGGAGGCCAAGGCCCGCGACGCCCGCCTGCTTGGCGTCGCCCCCGCCTGCCCCGACACCGAGCTGTTTGACCTGCTGCTGCCCCTGCCGCAGGTGGATGAGCTGCTCAGCCCCCTGCTCACCGTGATCCCGATGCAGTTGCTGAGCTATCACATCGCCGCCCACCGCGGCCTGGATGTGGATCAGCCCCGCAATCTGGCCAAGAGCGTCACGGTGGAATAAGGGCCGGCGGCCGGCCAGGGCGGAATCAGAGCTCCAGCAGCCCGGGGGGCGGCGTGATGCCCAGCCAACCCTCTGCCGGACGCACCTCCGGCACGATCGCGGGCACGAAGGGAATCAAAAGCCTGCGGCCGGGCGGATCCTGGAGCTCCACCTCAAGCAGGTCATTGCCGGCGTGGATCAGGTCGGTGACGCGGCCCAGCGCTTCCCCGGCCGGCAGAAGCCGAACCTCCAGACCCTTCAGGTCGAGCCAGTGGAACTCGCCGGGCTCCAGAGCTGGACGCTCCGCGGCATCCACCAGCAGCTCCTGGTTCACCAGGGCTTCGGCCGCCGCCCGGTCCTCCACGCCGGCCAGCCGCAACACGTAGAGGTCCTTGCCGGGCAGCGCCCGACCGCGCAGCAGGGCCACCGCCCGGGGGGCGCCGCCCCGGGCCCGCAGCCAACGCCAGCCGACGGTGGTGAAGCGCTCGGGGAAGTCGCTGAGCGGCAACACCCGCACCTCCCCCGCCAGCCCCTGGGCCGCCACCACCTTGCCCACCACCAGCAGGTCAACGGGGGCAGCGGGGGCCGGCCCGGCCAGGGCGGAACGGGGATCGGAAACCATGCGCACAGGCCGGCGAACGCTGAGTGTCGCGCAGGGCGCTCCAGCCGTTCGTCCTCGACAGCCGGGATAATGGGCCCCCAGCTCCCCGATCTCCGCGCGATGGCCAGCCTTCCGATCCTGCCGGGCTCCACCGTGGTGGTGCGCGATCCCCGCTCCATCTACAACGGCTACAAGGGCTTCGTGCAGCGCATCAGCGGCTCGATGGCGGCGGTGCTCTTCGAAGGCGGCAACTGGGACAAGCTGGTGACGCTGCCGCTCACGACCCTGGAGCAGGCCTGAGGCCCTCCCCCGGCGCTTCCCCACCAGCCTCCGCGAGCCCAGCGAGGGCGCAGCGGGCGGCCCGCTGCTCCGCCTCCCGCCGCGAGCCACCCCAGCCTTCGCCGAGGCCCCGCGGCCCCAGGCTCACCCGGCAGTGGAAGCGCTGGGGATCGCCATGGCGCCGGCTGCGCTCCTCGCAGTCGTAAGCGGGCAGCCCCAGGCCGCGGCCCTGGCTCCATTCCTGCAGGGCCGATTTCCAGTTGTGGGCATGGGGATCGGCCAGGAGGGGGGCGATGTCGCGCTGCCAGTGGGGCTCCAGCCAGCGCAGCACAACCTCCAGACCACCGGCCGCCCCCCCCCCCAAGCCATAGACAGCCCCGATCAGGGCCTCGCAGCATTCCGCCAGCACGGTGGCGCGCCCGGCGGGCTCGGCGAGGGCCATCGGCCCGAGCACGAGCACCGCGGCGAGGTCGAGCCGCTCGGCCAGCTCCGCCAGCCAGCGGTCGCTCACCAGTTGGGCGCGCAGGGCCGACCAACGCCCCACCCCCAGCTCCGGATGGTGGCGCCGCAGGAACTCGGAGGCGGCCAGTCGCAGCACAGCATCTCCCAGGAATTCCAGGCGCTCGTGGTGGTGGGGCCGTCCGGCGGAGGTGTGGGTGAGGGCCTCCTCCAGCGGCTCTAGAGCTGCCGCTCCCCCGGCCGCCTCGAGCGCGGCGACGCTCAGGATGGCGGAGCGCTCCAGGAAGCCGACAAGCTGGGCGAGGCGCCGGGCCTGCATCGAAGGGGGAGGAGGTGAAACGGGGGAAAGCAGGACGTAAGCCGGGTTCTGTTCCCAGGCCGCGGGCTGGCCGGGCGAGGGGGTGATCATCTGTCTGGGACCGCCGTTGCCGGCGGCCTCGAGCGGCGCGATACGGGGGTGGGGCGGGAAGTCGGCCAACCCATGCCCCCCAGGTTCCGTGGCCTTGCTCCCAGCCGGGGTTTACCGAGCCGGCACCTCTCGATGCCGCTGGTGCGCTCTTACCGCACCCTTGCACCCTTACCTGTGCGGCGGGCGAAGCCCACGGCCA
>JBILEP010000335.1:0-2800 GCA_044352045.1 Cyanobium sp.
GCCGCGGCGGACGGCGGGAGGGGGCGGGCCATGGAGCGGGGAACGCGCAGTGTTGCGCCTGGAGATCGCTGTTCCCGAACCGTACGGAGCCCGCCGAGCCCCGGCCACAGCTGTGCGTTTTTTGAGCGCCCGCAGACCCGCCAGCGGAGCGTCCACATGCAGCTCCAGCGCCTGGCGACGCCCCTCCTCGCCCGGATCCTCACCGGCGGCCCTGGCAGCGGCCAGGGAGCGTCCATGGGCTTGGGGGGCGGGTGGCACCAGCCTGCACGCCCGACGGCGGATCGCAGCGCCCGACAGCGTGGACGGTGGCGCGATCCATGGCCAGGTTGGAGCTATCTCCCCTGCGCCTGGGTGCGGCCATGCCCCCCCTTCCCCGCACGCGACGGCAGGCCCTGGTGCCGGCCACCCTGGCCCTGGTGGCCGCCGCGGGCCTCGGCCTGAGCCCGGCCCCCGCCCGGGCCAACACCGTGGTGGCCATCCATCGACTGGAGCAGCTGATCCAGGCCACCGGCACCGAAACCCAGGTGCGGGATGACTGCAGGCCCAACCACGCCGGGTACTACGAGCGGGATGGCCGGGGGATCGATCGCCTGGTGGTCTGCCGCAACAATGTGGACATGGGCGATGTGGAGGCTGTCTGGGAGGTGATGGCCCATGAGGGCACCCACGTGATGCAGGCCTGCAGCGGCGGCAACGCCCTGCAGGACACCCAGATGCCCCGCACCCTGCGGGAACTGCGCAGCCTGGCGCCCCACTACGCCAAGTTGATCAGCGAGGGCTACCACCCCCGCGACCAGCGGCTGGAGGCGGAGGCGTTCTGGATGGAGCTGCAGCCCGCCGAGGTGGTGATCGCCCTGTTCGAGAGCAACTGCCGGGGCAGGCTGCAGCAGGCGGCCCGCTGAGGCCACCGCCCGGCGCCCCTAGGACCAGTGCAGGGTCATCGGCACGGCGCCCTCCAGGCTGCGCTTGACCGGACACCCCTCGCCGGCGCGGATCAGCAGCTGGCGCTGCGCCTCCTCCAGGCCCGCGGGCAGCTGGATCCACACCTCCAGCAGGGCGATCCGCCGTTCCCCTTCGCTGGTCATCGTCTTCTCCACCCGCGCCTCGGTGCCCTCCAGGGGGATGGCATGGCGGGCGGCCACGATCCCCAGGATCGTGAGGATGCAGGTGCTCAGGGCGGTGGCCACCAGGTCGGTGGGGGAAAAGGATTCGCCGCGCCCCTGGTTATCGAGCGGCGCGTCGCTGAGCAGCTCGCGGCCGGAGCCATGGTGAACGGACCGGCAGCGCAGACCGCCTTCGTAGCGGCTGGTCATCACAGTCATGGCGGCGGCTCCTGGCTGCCCCCATGCTGGCTGATCTCCGCCAGCAACTCCCGCTGGCGCCGCGCACTCACGAAGCGATGGGCGGCCATGGCGCCGCTGACGGCGACGGGGGGCACGCCGATGCCGGGGAACACCCCGGCGCCGCAGAGCACCAGCCCGTCGATCGGGGTGCCGCCGCCGGGGAAGGGGCCGCGATCGGCGGGCCAGGCGGGGCCGTAGCTGCCGCGGGCCACCCGCAGGTAGCGGCGGTGGGTGAGGGGCGTGCCCTGCAGCTCCAGCACCAGCCGCTCGCGCCAGTCGGGCAGCACCCGCTCGAACACCTGGCCGAAGAGGGCGCAGCGCTCCCGCTTGCGTGCGGCGTAGGCGGCGCTGCCCGGCTCCAGGCCGTCCCAGTGCTCCCACGGTTCGTTGGCGGGGCTGTAGGCGTGCAGCACGTGGTGGCCCGCCGGCGCCAGGGCTGGATCCAGCACCGAGGGCATCGAGAACACCAGCACGTTGCGCTCCGCCGTGATGCCCCGCCGCCAGTCGCCCACCCAGACGTGGTGGATCGGCAAGGGGCAGGGCTCGGGATGGCGCAGGGCCAGGTGCCAGTGCAGGAAGCTGGCGCAGGCGGGGGTGGCCGCCTGACGGTCGCGCCAGCGGGCCGGGGCGGCGTCCGGGGGCAGCAGGGCCAGGGTGTCCCAGGGGCTGGCGTTGCTGATCACGCCGCGCTGGGCGCGGATCTGCTCGCCACCCTCCAGCCGCACCCCCACCGCCCGGCCATCTTCCAGCAGGATCCGCTCCACCGGCGCCCGCAGCCGCAGGGTGCCGCCGTGGCGCTCCAGGCCGCGCACCAGGGCGTCGGCGACGGCAGGGCTGCCGCCAAGGGGGTAATCGAGCCCGGCGCCGGGCTCGAACCATTCGCCGAACAGCGTCGCCATCGCCGCGGCGCTGGTCTGCTCCATCCCCAGGCCGGAGATCAGGAAGCAGAGCAGCTCGCACCAATGGAGCAGGAAGGGATCGCGCAGGTGGCGGCGGGCGATCGGCCCGAAGGCGCCGCCGAGGCCGGCGAGCTGGCCCGCCTGGCCCAGCAGGCCGAGCGCGCCGCCGGCCCCGAGGCTGAGGGCAACGCCAGGCCCGGGGCGCAGGGCCAGCAGGGGCAGGGCGCGGGCGGCGCGGCAGCGGGGCTCCAGGGCGGCCATGAAGCGGGCCCATTCGTCGGCCACCGCTGGCCCGCGCAGCTCACGCAACACCACCAGGAAAGGCTCCAGGCCTACCCCCACCGTCAGGTTCCCCTCGGGCAGCAGCAGGCCCCAGTCGCTGTATGACACCACCGGCACGCTCTCCCCGACGGCCCGCAGCACCTGGGCCAGGGGATTGGTGCTCGGCCAGCGGCCCAGGCCGCTCCAGAGGGAGGGACCGCTCTCGAAGTGAAAGCCCCGCCGGGTGAAGCCGTGGGCGGCGCCGCCTGGCCGGTCGTGGGCTTCGAGCACAAGCAC
>JBILEP010000336.1:0-2788 GCA_044352045.1 Cyanobium sp.
CACCCCGAAGCGCTGCAGGCTGCCCACGGCGATGTCCGCGCCCAGCTCGCCCACCGGGGCCAGCAGCACCTGGGCCAGGGGATCGACCGCCACGGTGGCGATCACCTCCGCGGAGCGGGCGGCGGCCAGCAGGGGCGCCGGATCCCAGAGGCGACCAGCGCAGCCGGGCAGCTGGAGCAGCAGGCCGAAGGCCTCCTCCGGCAGGGCCGGATCCGGAGCGGCGCCAGCGGCCAGAGCAGCCGCCAGGGCCTCGGCGTCGCAGAGATCCAGAGTGATGCCGAGGGGCTCGGCCCGGGTCTGGAGCACCGCCAGGGTCTGGGGGAACACCGAGCGATCCACCAGGAAGCGGCGGGCACCGGCGCGGCGGCTGACCGCCAGGGCCAGGGCCATGGCCTCGGCAGCCGCCGTGCCCTCATCCAGCAGGGAGGCGTTGGCGATCGGCAGGCCCGTCAGCTCGCTGACCAGGGTCTGGTAGTTGAGCAGGGCCTCCAGCCGGCCCTGGGCGATCTCCGCCTGGTAGGGGGTGTAGGCGGTGTACCAGCAGGGGTTTTCGAGGACGTGCCGCTGGATCAGGGCGGGGGTGGCGGTGCCGGAGTACCCCAGGCCGATCAGGCTGCGGCGGGGCTCGTTGGCGGCGGCGATCTCCGCCAGCTCCGCCAGGGCCTCCGCCTCGCCGCAGGGCAGGGGCAGCCCCTCAGCGGCGGCGGCGGGCGGCAGCAGGATGTCGGCGGGCACCACGGAGGCCGACAGGTCCTCCAGGGACCTCAAGCCCAGTTCGGCCAGCATCTGCGCTTGCTCCCGCTCACTGGGACCGAGATGGCGGACCAGGAACGGAGCCGACATGGCAATGGTGCTAACAGTCGGCAGATGTTACAAAAATCGAAGGGTTCACGAGCCGGGAGTCACCCGGCCCGGACAGTGGCCCCTCAGGCCCCCGCCACCTTGCCCCGATAGGTTTCGGCATCCATCAGGCTCTCCAGGTGGCCGGGATCGGCCGGGCGCACGAGCAGCAGCCAGCCCTCTCCATAGGGATCGTTCTGCAGCTCCTCCGGGCTGGAGAGCACCGCCTCGTTGCGGGCCTCCACCAGGCCGCTGAGGGGCGCCACCAGATCTTCCACCGCTTTCACCGACTCCACCGAGCCGAAGCCACTGCCCTGGGAGACGGAGGAGCCCACCGGCGGCAGGTCGACGAACACGATGTCGCCGAGCTGGTCGACCGCGTAGGCGCTGATGCCCACTCGCACCAGGTCCCCCTCGCTGCGGGCGTACTCATGGCTGTCGGCATAGCGGCAGTCGTCGGGGAAGGTGAGCGGCATCGCCGGCGAGAGGTGCGGGGCGCCTCCAGTTTGTCGGAACGGCCGCCCCCCTGGCTCAGGGGGCGGCGGGCAGGCTGGAGAGGGCCCGCTCCAGGGCGATGGCCACATGCTGGTGGTGGGTGCCGCCCTGGGCGTAGAGCACCCAGGGCGGCCTCAGGGGACCGTCGGCGGAGAACTCGCTGGTGCTGCCATCAATGAAGGTGCCGCCGGCCATCACCAGCTCACTGGCGTAACCGGGCATCGGCGCCGGCACGGGATCGAGGTAAGAGCCGATCGGCGAGGCGGCCTGGAAGGCGCGGCAAGCGGCCTTGAGCAGGTCCGGCGAGCCGAGCCGCACCGCCTGGATCACGTCGCTGCGCCCGCCCCCGGGCAGGGGGTTGACGGCATAGCCCAGATCGCTGAACACCCGGGCGATCAGCTCGGCGCTGATCAGGGCCTCGGCCACCATCTGGGGGGCCAGGAACAGCCCCTGGAAGAGCAGGCGGTTGAGATCGAAGCTCGTGCCGCCCTCCGCGCCGATGCCCGGCGCCGTGAGCCGGCAGCAGGCCTGCTCCACCAGCTCGGCGGCGCCGGCCACGTAGCCGCCGGTGGGGGTGATGGTGCCCCCCAGATTCTTGATCAGCGAACCGGCGATCAGGTCGGCCCCCACGGCGGTGGGTTCCAGCTCCTCCACCAGTTCGCCGTAGCAGTTGTCCACGAACACGACACAATTCGGCCGCAACGCCTTCACCCGCTCCGCCAGCCGGCCGATCGTGGCCACCGGCAGAGACGGCCGCCAGCAGTAGCCGCAGCTGCGCTGGATCAGCACCAGCCGCGTCGGGGTGGCCAGGGCCTCCTCCAGCCGCGCCTCGTCCACCTGGCCATCGGGGGTGAGGGGCAGCTCGTCGTAACGCACGCCGAAGTCGGCCAGGGAGCCCTGGCCCGAGCCCCGCAGGCCGATCACCTCCTCCAGGGTGTCGTAGGGGCGGCCGGTGAGGGCCAGCATCCGGTCGCCGGGGCGGAGCACGCCGAACAGGGCGGCGGTGATCGCGTGGGTGCCGCTGACGAACTGGAGGCGCACGGCCGCCGCCTCGGCCCCGAGCACCCGGGCGAAGACCCGATCCAGGACCTCACGGCCCAGATCGCCGTGGCCGTAGCCGCTCACCGAGGCGAAGTGGTGCACCCCCACCCGTTCGGCGGCGAAGGCCGCCAGCACCCGCTCCAGCCGGAGCCGCACCGCGGCGGTGCGGGCCGCCGCCAGGGGGGCGTTCCGCTCCAGGGCCGCCGCGACGCGATCGGCGGCCTCGGGGGGGGAGAGGCAGGGCGGGGCGACGGTCATCGGAGCCGGAGGGCTGGCGCCATGCTGCCCGGCGGGTGGCACCGAAGTGCACGGCTAGATTGTGGTGTTCTCCCTTCGGCCCGCCCCCTTGCCCCCACGCCCCTCCGTTGAGTCCTCCCCCGAGTCCTCCACCGGAGATGCCGCCGAGGCCCTG
>JBILEP010000337.1:0-2781 GCA_044352045.1 Cyanobium sp.
CGTGCCGGCGCTCCCGCCGATCCGCGCATCCCCTGGGGACCCCCGTCCGAATGAGCGAAGCCAGCAAGGTCCAGTCCGCCTACGGCGCCGAACAGATCCAGGTGCTGGAAGGCCTGGAGCCGGTCCGTAAGCGCCCCGGCATGTACATCGGCACCACCGGGCCGCGCGGGCTGCACCACCTCGTCTACGAGGTGGTCGACAACTCCGTTGATGAGGCCCTGGCGGGCCATTGCGACCAGATCCTGGTCGTGCTCCACGCCGATGGCTCCGCCAGCGTCAGCGACAACGGCCGCGGCATCCCCACCGACATTCACCCCCGCACCGGCCGTAGCGCTCTGGAGACGGTGCTCACCGTGCTCCATGCCGGCGGCAAGTTCGGATCGGGCGGCTACAAGGTGTCCGGTGGCCTCCACGGCGTGGGGGTGTCCGTCGTCAATGCCCTGAGCGCCTGGGTGGAGGTCACGGTGCACCGCCAGGGTCAGGAGCACCAGCAGCGCTTTGAGCGGGGAGTGCCGATCGGCTCCCTCGCCTCCAAGCCGGCCCCCGACCCGACCCGCACCGGCACGATGGTGCGGTTCCTGCCGGATCTGGAAATCTTTTCCTCCGGAATCGAGTTCGATTACCACACCCTCTCGGCGCGGCTGCGCGAACTGGCTTACCTCAATGGGGGCGTGCGCATCGTGTTCCGCGATGAGCGTCCCGCCGCCCTGGACGAAGCCGGCGAGGCCCACGAGGAGATCTACTTCTACGAGGGCGGCATCCGCGAGTATGTGGCCTACATGAATGCCGAGAAGGAGCCCCTCCATCCCGAGATCATCCATGTCAATGCCGAAAAGGATGGGGTGCAGGTGGAGGCGGCCCTGCAGTGGTGTGCTGACGCCTACTCCGACAGCATCCTCGGCTTCGCCAACAACATCCGCACCGTCGATGGCGGCACCCACATCGAGGGGCTGAAGACGGTGCTCACCCGCACCCTCAACACCTTTGCCAAGAAGCGCGGCAAGCGCAAGGACAACGAAACCAACCTCGCCGGCGAGAACATCCGCGAAGGGCTCACCGCCGTGCTCTCCGTCAAGGTGCCCGAGCCGGAGTTTGAGGGGCAGACCAAGACCAAGCTGGGCAACATCGAGGTGCGGGGCATCGTCGATTCGGTGGTGGGCGAGTCGCTGGCCGAGTATCTGGAATTCCACCCCGCCGTGATCGACATGATCCTGGAGAAGGCGATCCAGGCCTTCAATGCGGCCGAGGCGGCCCGGCGTGCCCGCGAGCTGGTTCGCCGCAAGTCGGTGCTGGAGAGCTCCACCCTGCCCGGCAAGCTCGCCGACTGCAGTTCGCGCGACCCTTCCGAATCGGAGATTTATATCGTTGAAGGTGATTCCGCCGGTGGCTCCGCCAAGCAGGGTCGCGACCGTCGCTTTCAGGCGATCCTGCCCCTGCGCGGCAAGATCCTTAACATCGAGAAAACTGACGACGCCAAAATCTATAAGAACACCGAGATTCAAGCCCTGATCACCGCCCTGGGTCTGGGCATCAAAGGCGAAGACTTCGACGAGAAAAATCTGCGTTATCATCGGATTGTGATCATGACCGATGCCGATGTGGATGGCGCCCACATTCGCACGTTGTTGCTCACCTTTTTCTATCGCTACCAGAAGATGCTGGTGGAAGGTGGCTACATCTACATCGCCTGCCCGCCGCTCTATAAAGTGGAGCGGGGTAAGAATCACGCCTACTGCTATAATGATACCGAGCTTCGCAAAACCATCGATGGGTTCGGCGAGAAGGCCAATTACACGATCCAGCGTTTCAAGGGCCTGGGCGAGATGATGCCCAAACAGCTCTGGGAAACCACCATGGACCCGGGCACCCGCATGATGAAACGCGTCGAGATCGAGGACGCCGCCGAGGCGGATCGCATCTTCACGATCCTGATGGGCGATAAAGTCGCCCCCCGTCGCGAATTCATTGAGGCCCACAGCGCCGAGCTCGACCTCACCCAACTCGACATCTGATGGCGTTGTCCCCGCCTGCGGCCCTACCCCTCGCCCGCCTGGGCTGGGCCAGCTGGAAGGCTCTGGCTCTGTTGGGTTTCGCCCTGCTGGCACCGGCGGCCCTGCCCGCCGGTGGTGGCGACTGGCGGCTGCCGGAGTTGCGCCGCCGCCAGAGCGCCCATGAGCCCCTGCTCAGCTCCAGCGGCCTGAGCCTGCGCAGCGCACCCCAACGGCGGGCGCCCCTGCTGGGCCAGGTGGAGGCGGGGGTGCCCCTGCGGGTGGTGCAGCAGTGGTTATCGCCGGAGGGGCGCCGTTGGCTGCGTGTTGAGGCCAGCGGCAAGGGCGGCCGGCCCGCCCGCGGTTGGCTGCAGTGCTGAACCGAGGTGGGGCGGCCGCCGGCCGTCAAGCCGCCAGGGCCGCCTCGATCGCCGCCTTCAGTTCCGGGGCGTCCGGTGCCACGGCGCTCTTGAAGCGGCCCAGCACGGCGCCGTCGCGGCCCACCAAAAACTTCTCGAAGTTCCAGGCCACATCACCGGCGGGCTCCACCTGGGTGAGGGTGGCGTAGGGCTCGGTTTTGCTGCCGCTGGCGTGCACCTTGTCGAACAACTCGAAGCTGGCCCCGTAGGTGGCGGAACAGAATTCGCGGATCTCCGGCAGGCTGCCTGGCTCCTGGCCGCCGAAGTCGTTGCAGGGAAAGCCGAGCACCACCAGCCCCTGGGGCCCGTAGGTGTCCTGCAGCGCCTGCAGGCCGGCGTACTGACGGGTGAAACCGCAGCGGCTGGCCACATTC
>JBILEP010000338.1:0-2775 GCA_044352045.1 Cyanobium sp.
CCGGCAGCCCCACCAGCTCGCCCTGATCCCGCACCCGCCTCAGCTCCCCCGGGTCGATGCTCGCCAGGGTGTCGGCCATGGCCGAATTGCTGGGCAGGGGGGCAATCAGGCCGCGGCGCCGGAGGGCGATCGCCACTGGCGCGCGCACCAGCAACAGATCCGGCCCGAGCCCCTGGCGGCGGTTCCCCTGCAGTTCCTGCTCCAGCCGCGCCTCCGGCACCACCTGCAGGCGGATGTTCACGTTGGGGTGGAGGCGCCGGTATTCCCCCATCACGGAGGCGGCCAGTTCCATGTGCGCCTCCGGGCTGGCCATCGTGCCGCCGCTTTCGGTGGGCACCACATACACATGCAGGGTGTCCGTGCCGAGGGGGCCCAGCGCCCGGCAACCCTGCAGCCCCGCCAACGCCAGCAGCGTCAGCAGGGCGAGGGCGGGACGGAGCGGGGAGGGGGGCACAGGGGAGCGGGTGGCTCTCGGCTAGGTTGCCGGATCGCTCCATCGTCCCTCGCCATGGCCGAGTCCGCACCCCTGCTGCTGCGCGCCGCTCGCGGGGAGCCGGTGGAGCGGCCGCCGGTGTGGATGATGCGCCAGGCCGGGCGCTACATGAAGGTGTATCGCGACCTGCGCGACCGGCACCCGGGCTTCCGGGAGCGTTCGGAAAACCCGGATCTCTCTTACGAGATCTCGATGCAGCCGTTTGAGGCCTTCCGCCCCGATGGCGTGATCCTCTTCTCCGACATCCTCACCCCCCTGCCGGGGATGGGCATCGACTTCGACATCATCGAGAGCAAGGGGCCGATCATCGAGCCCGCCATCCGCAGCCGCGAGCAGGTGGAGGCCCTGCGCCCCCTCGATCCGGCGGCGGCCCTGCCGTTCGTGGGCGAGGTGCTGGGCCGGTTGCGCAGCGCGGTGGGCAACGAGGCGGCGGTGCTCGGCTTCGTCGGCGCCCCCTGGACCCTGGCCGCCTACGCGGTGGAGGGCAAGAGCAGCAAAACCTATGCGGTGATCAAGGCGATGGCCTTCCGCGAACCGGAGCTGCTGCACGCCCTGCTCGGCCACCTGGCCGATTCGATCGCCACCTATGTGCGCTATCAGATCGACAGCGGCGCCCAGGTGGTGCAACTGTTCGATTCCTGGGCCGGCCAGCTCAGCCCGATCGATTACGACACCTTCGCCGCTCCGTATCAGAAACGGGTGATCGATCAGGTGAAGGCCACCCACCCGGACACCCCGCTGATCCTCTACATCTCCGGCAGCGCCGGCGTGCTTGAGCGCATGGGTCGCACCGGGGTGGACATCATCTCCCTCGACTGGACGGTGGACATGGCCGACGGCCTGGCCCGCCTGCCGGCCCATGTGGGGGTGCAGGGCAACGTGGATCCGGGCCTGCTGTTCGGCACGCCCGAGGGCATCCGCGCGCGCATCGTCGATACGGTGCGCAAGGCCAGCGGCCGCCGCCACATCCTCAACCTCGGCCACGGCATCCTGCCGGGCACCCCGGAGGAGAACGCGCGTGTGTTCTTTGAAACCGGCAAATCTGTGATGGAGCTGCTGGGGGCGGCTGTGTGAGCGGCGCCAGCCCCAAGCGCATCCTGATCACTGGCGCCAGCGGCTGCGTGGGCCAGTACACGGCAGAAACCCTGCTGCGCTCCAGCGATGCCCATTTATTGCTGCTCCTGCGCGATCCGGCCAAGCTCACCGCCATCCCCGCCGACCATCCGCGCGTCACCCTGCTGGTGGGCGACCTGCGGGAGCTGGAGCCCCACGCGGCCGCGATCGCCACGGCCGATCGGGTGATCCACACCGCCACCGCCTGGGGGGATCCGCAGCGGGCCGAGCAGGTGAATGTGGTGGCCGTGAAAACACTGCTGGCGCTGCTGGATCCCGAGCGAATCGAGCAGGTGATCTATTTCTCCACCGCCAGCATCCTCGATCGCCAGCTGCGGCTGCTGCAGGAGGCCCAGGCCTATGGCACCGAATACATCCAGACCAAGGCCCGCTGCCTGGTGGATCTGGAGCACCACCCGCTGGCGGAGCGGATCGTGGCGGTGTTTCCCACCCTGGTGTTCGGCGGCAAGGTGGGTCCGGGCGACCCCCACCCCACCAGTTACCTCACCGCCGGTGTGGGCGAAGGGATCCGTTGGTTGTGGCTGGCGAAGTGGCTGCGGGCGGAGGCGAGCTTCCACTTCATCCACGCCGCCGACATCGCCACGGTCTGCGCCCACCTGGCCACCATGCCGCACCAGGGCAATCCGGAGCCGGGGCAGGGGGCGGTGCGGCGGTTGGTGCTCGGCCAGGCGCCGATCACGGTGAATCAGGCGGTGGCCACCCTGGTGCGCTGGCGGCGGGGCTGGCTGCCGCCGGTGGGCGTTGACCTGCAGGGCTGGCTGATCGATGGCCTGGTGCGGCTGCTGCGCATCCAGATGAACGCGTGGGATCGCTTCTCGATCCGCCAGCGCCACTTTGTGCACGAGCCGGTGAGTCCGCCGGAGCGCTTCGGCCTCACCAGCTATGCCCCCACCCTGGAGGCGGTGCTGGAGACCGCCGGGGTGCCGCATCGCGGGCCGCTGCCGCGCTGAGGGTCGGGTCGCACAATCAATTGTTTCGATTGCATCAGCCCCCCGTGCCCGGGGGCACGGCATTTGTAGCCTGGCTCGGTTGATGTGCCTCCGCACACCCTTACGCACCCACCCAACGCACCCACCCATGCGTCGTCTCCTTTCCCTGATCGCTCTCTGCCTGGCCCTGGTGCTGGGAGCCACCCCGAGCTTCGCCGC
>JBILEP010000339.1:0-2770 GCA_044352045.1 Cyanobium sp.
TCAGCTGGCCCGCAGCACGCCGGGCTCATCCTGGAAGGGAACGATGGCCAGGCTGTCGACGGCGGCGCAGCAGGCGAAATCGGCGTCGTGATCACCGAGGCGGATGAGGCGCTGGCCGTGGCTGGCAGCCCGCAGGCAGGTTTCGGGTTCGAGATGCCACTGCTGCCAGAGGGCGAGGGAAGCAAGGGCCTCGTCGTTGCCCAGGCTCACACCCACGTGGGGGGCCACCGCCAGCTCGGTGGCGGCGGAGATCACAGCACCGGCGGCGAGGCTGTCCTCCAGGGAGTAATCCCCTTCCCAACCGCTGCCCACGATCCACACCTGCTGGCACTGGCGCTCCACCAGGCGCCGGGCGACGGCGGCGCGGTTCGGCAGGCAGGCGGTGAGCAGCAGGGGCACCGCCTTGACGGCGGCCAGGGAACGGGTGCCGTTGGTGGTGCTCATGAAGATGCGCTTGCCCCCCACCCGCTCGGGGGTGACCGCCAGGGGTGAATTTCCCAGGTCGTAGCCGTGCACCCGCTGGCCGCCGCGCTCGCCGGCCTTGAGGGTGCGATCGGCGGGCCAGGCGGCGGCGGCGGCTTCCAGTTCGGCGAGATCGGCGAAGGCCTGGATGGCTTCGGCGCCGTTCTGCAGCGACCAGGCGATGGTGGTGGTGGCGCGCAGCACATCGATCACCACGGCGGCATCGGGGCCGCCCTCGGTGACCGGCAGCACCGGGGGCACGGCTTCCGAGGTGTGGAAATAGGAGATCTGCATGGGACGCGCCGGGGGTGGGGCGAGTGTGGCAGAGCAAACCGGCGGCCCCAGGGCGGCCGGGGTTCAGCGCCGCCTGATCGGCCCGAGGCCTCACTGCGGTGCGGGCGGGATCCCGGAGGCCGGCAGGAAGGCGAAGGAGGCGGTGGGCTCGAACTTGGCGGCGGTCTCACCGCCGTAGATCCGCCCACCGGCCACCGCCAGACGCCGCACCGGGGCGCCGACGGCCAGATCGAGCTGATCGAGCGACACCCAGAAGAGGCTGGGGGTGGTGACGGCGTCGAAATAGAGCACGCGCCGCTTCTGATCGTTCACCACCCGCCAGATGGTGGAGGAGAGGTTGGGGGCGCCGGGGGTGCTGATGCCGAGGGGAACGCTGACGCCGCGCACCACCCCGAGCACGCCGGCGAGGGCCTGGAGCGGGAAGCTCTGGCCGGGCACGGCGCTGAGGAAAGCGGGATCGGCCTGGCGGGGTAGAGCGCCGAGCAGGAAGGAGGCGCGCACGAAGCGATCGGCCGCCCGGATGGTGCCGGGCAGAAAGCTGCTGCCGCCCACGGTCTGCCAGTAGCTGTTGAGGGCGAGCTGCTGATCGAAGCTGGGGGAGTTGGTCATCACCGTGAACTGGCGGCCGTGGTGGATCACCAGCCGGCCGCCGATGTACTCAAAAATGGCCGAATCGCCCGTGGCATCGGAGATGGCCAGGTGCAGCTGGGCGCCCTGGCCATTGGGAAGCTTGGGGGCCACCACGCGGAAGGGCTCGCTGCGCAGGTGGGCCACCGCCTCGGCGACGGTGGCGAACTGATCGAGCACGTATTGCGCCCAGAGGGAGATGGAGAGCACGGGCTTGCCATCGGGCTTGCCGTAATCGGATTCCGCCAGGTAGAGCAGGTTGGCCACCAGGCCCTTTTCGTTCATGCCTTCGGCGCTGCCCAGGTCATAGCCGCTCACCACCACGCTGCCGAAGCGGGAGCGCCAGCGGGGGGTGCGGGCGCCGCCGCCGCCGTCGCGCTCGATGCCGCGGGGGAAGGCCCAGAGGTTGGAGCGCATGTCCTCCGCCCAATCCATGCTGCGGCCAGTGATCACGGTGCCATCGGGAGCGGTGTAGAGCACGCGGGTGCAGGCCGCCGCGGGACGCGAACTGGAGGGGAGAGCGGCGAGGGCGAGGCCGAGGGCCAGCAGCAGCGCGCGGGAGCGGCAGCTTGAGCGGGCCCAGGCGCGGTGGCCCAAGCGTGCGGCGTTGGGAACGGCGAAGTGCGGCATGGCTCCGGTGCCAGGGTTTTCACTCTCGCCCGGCTCGGCGCCGCCGCCCACGCCCGCAGGGCGGCCGGCAGGTACGCCAGAGTGCGCCCTTCCGCCACTGCGCCGCGTGTCTGGAGTGATGACCCGCCAGGGCCGCGACCTGCGCGGTTTCCTGCGCCTGCTGGAGCAGCGGGGGCAACTGCGGCGGATCACGGCGCCGGTGGATGCGGATCTGGAGCTGGCGGCGATCGCCGACCGGGTGCTGGCGCTGGGCGGTCCGGCGCTGCTGTTTGAAAACGTGATCGGCTCGCCGATGCCGGTGGCGGTGAACCTGCTGGGCACGGTGGAGCGGGTGCTGTGGAGCATGGGGATGGAGCGCCCCGAGGAGCTGGAGGAGCTGGGGGAGCGGCTGGGATTGCTGCAGCAGCCGAAGCCGCCGAAAGGCCTGAAGGAGCTGCAACGCTTCGGCGGTGTGTTCTGGGACCTGGTGAAGGCCCGCCCGGACCGCGACCTCACCCCCCCCTGCCGCCAGGTGGTGCTGCGCGATGCGGAGGTGAATCTGGACACGTTGCCCCTGTTGCGCCCCTGGCCCTCTGATGCGGGCGGGGTGATCACCCTGGGCCTGGTGATCACGAAGGACTGCGAAACCGGCGTGCCGAACGTGGGCGTGTATCGGCTGCAGCGCCAATCGATCAACACGATGACGGTGCATTGGCTGAGCGTGCGGGGCGGCGCGCGCCACCTGCGCAAGGCGGCGGCGGCGGGCAAGAAGCTCGAG
>JBILEP010000340.1:0-2767 GCA_044352045.1 Cyanobium sp.
TGAATCAGATTATCCATGCAGCGCGACAACTCATTTTCGTGCAGCAGAGCCCGCAGATCGCCCTGGCCTTGCTTTTCTAAAACTTCGGTTAGGCGGAGGTAGGAATCGAGGCCCCGATTCCATTCATTGACGCTCCAATCCATTTGATAGGAGGTCAGCAGGCCACGCAAATTCTGGATGACACTATCCCTCCTGGCCTGGAGTTCTGCATAGGGGGCCTGCAACAGGAAACGCCCCCCGCTGAAGCCCACGTTGGCCAAGGCTTCCCCCATGCGTACAACGAGCACGTTGGCGGCCTCATCGAGGCTTTGGGCGAGCTTGCGGTAATACACATTCATGGCTGGCGTCACGACACCCAACAGGCGAGCCATGCGCGCGTAATCTCCCAGGCTGCGCCGCATCGCGAAGGCCTGATCACGCTTGGTGATATCGAGGGCAAAACGAGCGGCGTTGATCCCCTCCTGGATCAGGCTGCGAATGGCAGAGGCCCACCCCTCCAGCTCAGGCGTGATGTCCTTGAGGATGGTGTTGGTGGTCAGTTCCTGCAGATCACGATTCACATCCGTGATCGCCTGATCAAGTTCCGAATCCGATGCTGTGGCAGCTGGCGCGAGCAGGGCGGCGCCCGCCTGGGCGGCCTGGGGAGGCAAACCCTGCGCCTCCGTCTGGATCGCCTGAGCGCGGGGAGTGGCCTTGTAGCGATCCAGCAACGCCGTGGCCACCGCTTTGGCATCGTTGGGATCGCTCACCCGCAATTCCCGGCGCAACAGGTTGTCGAGCGCCAGGCGGGCCTGGCTCGGCGGCTGGATTCCGTTGGCGGCCGCCGCGCTGGCCGCGAAGGGATGGTCAGAGGTTGTCATGGCCGGTCGTGGCGAAAGGAATCAAGAAGGACGTCTTCAGGCGGCCATGGCCGCGAACGGTCGGGAGAGCGCTGGCGTGGCGGAGCGGGGCACCGGCTCCCGGTTCAGGCTCGCCAGGTAGTGCACCAGCTGGTGCGACAACTCCTGCGCCGACACCGCGCCGGACTCCAGCGCATAGCTGCCGGCACTCACCAGAAAGCGTGGTGGCAGATCCGTGGGCACCACACCGCGGGCCAGGCTGCGGGCGCCAGCCAGGATGGAGCGCTGGTCACTGCGCTTGAAGGAGATCACATCCGCCAATGCCCGCTGGGCGAGATTGCGGCGGGGCTGGAAGGCGATCTCATCAACGATCTGGGGGATCAGACCCGCGGCGCTGCCCACCAGCCAGGGGGGAATGCGGCCCGGGGCCTGGCTTCCGTAAAGATCGCTCCACACCCGCCGCAGCCGCGTCGCCTCCCCCCCGAAGCCCATCCGCTGCAGCATCTCGGCGAGCAGGAACACCCGCAGGTAGGCGGTGGGATGGGCGCTGGCGGGACGGAAGCTGAGCACCCGCGTGGCCGGATGGGCCAGGAATGAGGCCATGCCCCAGGCGGCCGATGGCCCCCCCAGCAGGATCGCGGCGAGATCCGCGAAGATCTCCTTGTGCCAGCGGCCGTAGATCCGGGCCAGAAGCGGCTGGCCAACGCTGCCGAGGGCCCGCTGCACCACCGCCCGCCGATTCTCCTGCCAGATGCCGAGATCGGCCTGGAGGTTATGGGCCACCTCATGGAGGAAGACGGCCTGCCAGGGGCTTTCCCGATCCCAGGGGATCCGGATCAGCGGGAAGGGATTCGGTTCCCCCAGCAACCGATTGAGCACCACTCCCCGCCGCATCGTGGCGGGGGAGAAGCCATGCTCCATGTAGCTCACCGGCTTCAACAGCGGCCCACGAAACAGATCCGGCGAGGAGAGGCGCACGCTGTCGTAACAGGAGACCGCGATCGCGTCATGGGCCGCCAGCGCCGGCGCGAAGCTGGAGCCCCGCTGGCTGAACACCTCGAAGAACAGGCCGAAGGCCCGGCGGGAGCGATCGATTTCCCGTTCCACCAGGGCGATCTGGTGGAGAACTTGCTGCCTGGGGCTCTGCGCCCCCATCCGGCGCAGGGCCCCCAGGTGTCGCCGCACGGCCCCATCGATCTTCGCCAGCCGGTCGTTGGCGGCCCGGAAGTGGGCCGCCGAGGGTGCGAAGGGCATGTCCTGGGGACGGAGGCCCACCGAGGCGTGGTCGAAGTGGGCGAGCCTGGAGGCCCGGGCCGCCAGATCCCTGACCTTGGCTTGTAAGAAGGAATGGGTCGGCATCGGAGGTCTCCAATCCACGGTTCAGGGCGGGCCAGGGGCGAGGGTCGCCTCAGCCGTGGCTGTGCACGGTGAGGGTCACCGGCCCCCGCAGGCGGAAGGTGCGGCGATGTCCGCAGCTCGGGCAGGGCCCACCCCCGCCCCCGGCGACCCTGCCCGCCATTCCACCGGCGACGCCACCAGCGATTCCGCCGGCGACACCGAGGGGACGGCGCCGAGCCGCGCTGGCCCCAGGACGGCGCCGGGCCATGGGGCGACGGAGCCGGCCAGCCCCAGCGGGCCTGGGGCGGCGAAGGCCACCGGCCGCTGGGCGACGCTGGCCAGCGCCGGCCCTGGGGGCCAGGGGGCGGGAGAGCTGGCGCACCCGGGCGGGGCGCCGGGCGATCTGGGGGGTCACGCGGCGCAGGGCCGGGGCGATCGCCCGGGCCGGGATGGGTCGCCGGCCCACGGCCCGGGCCACCCGCACCGCCGCCCGCGCCGCCGGCGCGCCCTGACGCTGGGCCAGGGTCTGCACGGAGCGGCTCAGAGCCTGCACCGCCTGGCGGCGGACGGGGCGGGCCGCTCGGGCGATG
>JBILEP010000341.1:0-2764 GCA_044352045.1 Cyanobium sp.
GGCCGGGTGTCCCGCGTCAACCCCCTTGGCCGCTTGGCGTCAATCAAGTTGGCCGGTGAGGGCTTCCCGGTTGTCGCCGGCGACAACCGGGAAGCGATGGCGCTGGAGGCGACACGAAAACTGAGCCACCCGTCAGCGAGAGCCATTGCCAGCACTGGGTTCCTCTGATCGGCACCAGACGACAATCACGTTGGCCGGTGCGCTGCTGAGATCTCTGCTGAACCCTCCGCCCCAACCTCTCGCGGAGCGCACGAGCCGGCGGACCCCACAGTCCGCCGGCAGCGCGGAGCTCCCCACCGGGGTCTGGCGCCATCGGCACCAGGTTGTCGCCGGACGACAATTCGCTGGCTGTTCTCCGCTTCTCTACGGCTGCTGGGGCTGTTTGCTGCCGCTGCGCCGGCTGGCCTGCGCCCTGCGGTGGCTGTCGCCGCTGATCTCGACGATGTGGCAGTGATGCACCAGCCGATCCACCGCCGCGACGGTCATGGAGCTGCTGGGGAAGATCTCATCCCAGGCCGTGAACGGCTGATTGGCGGTGATCAGCAGCGATCGGCGCTCGTAGCGATGGCAGATCAGTTCAAACAGCACGCTGCTCTCCTGCTCATCCCGCCGGACATAGCCGATGTCGTCGATTAGCAGCAGCGGATAGCGATCCAGCCGCTCCAACGCCGCCGGCAGGCTGTAGTCGGCGCGGGCTTTCTGCAGCTCCTGCACCAGCGCTGTGGCGGGGTAGAAGCGGCAGGGCTGATCCAGGCCGATCTGCGCCAGGACGATGCCGATGGCCAGATGGGTCTTGCCGACGCCGCTGGGGCCGAACAGCAGCACGTTCTCGCCCCGCTGCAGCCACTCGCTCTGGCGGGTGAGAACCTCCAGCGCCTGCCACTGGCTGGCCTCGATCCTGCCGCCATGGTCGTAATCCGCCAGTGCCTTGCTCCAGGGCAGATGGGCCGAACGCAGCAGGCGTTGCTGGCGGGCCTGCTGCCGCTGCTCCACCTCCTGTTCGCACAGGGCATAGAGGAACTGGCTGTGGCTCCAGCCCTCCCCCTCAGCCTGCGAGGCGAGGTTCTGCCAGTGGGAGCGGAACCGCGCCAGCCGCAGCTGCCGCAGCAGCATCGGCAGGGCCGCCTCCACCGCCTGAGGTCTGGGCACGGAGGACGAGGAGGTCGTCATAGCTCTGCAGGGGGTGTTGAGGAATGCGTTGCGCGGGAAGGGGGCGATGGGGCGGCAATCGGAAGCGTTGCTGCAGCCCCGCCAGCGACAGCCCATGGCGTTGGTGGGCCTTCTCGAGCCAGGCCAGCACTGGCTCGTATCCCGCCAGCCGGCAGCCCACATACAGGGCTTCCACCATCAGCCGGGCGGCGGCGTCACGGTCGCCGCCGCTGCGCAGTTGCTGCCACAGCTGCCACCAGCGCTCATCGGGGAACAGCTCCCGCTGATAGCGGCAGTGCAGCAGCGCCCGGGGCTTGCGCCTGAGCGCATCGATCAGATGCTCCAGATCGATGCTCCACGCCCGTCCATGCCGTTCGACACCGCCGTGGAGCCTCTCCAGTTCGCAGGCCAGCTGGCGGCCGAGCAGCAGTTGCAGCCGGTCATGGAAGATCCGCACCGTCAACCGCTGGCCGATCAGCCGCGGCGGAACCGAATACACCACCTTGCGCACCTCGATCGTGCTGGTGCGCCGCACTGTCAGCTGCTCGATGTCGTAGTCGGCAAAGCGGAATGGCGGCAGCGGCCGCAGCGCCGCTTTCTCCTGCTCCAGCCTCACCAGGCGAGGGCGGTTGTAGTCCTCGCTGATCTCCGCCAGAAAGGCCTGGTAGTCAGCGAGCGTTTCGAAATCCTTGCTGCCGCGCAGCAGCAGCGCCTGCTCGATCCGCCGTTTGAGATGGCCGTGGGGACTCTCCACACGGCCGTTCTCATGCGCCACGCCCAGGTTGTTGCGGCTGTAGGCCAGGCCGTAGTGGCTGCACAGGGCGTGGTAGCGGCGGGTGATGTCGGCTGAAAAACTGCCGTTCCGATTGCGGCACGCCGCCGACAACCGATCGGTCCGCAGTTCAGCCGGCACCCCACCGCAGGCGGCCAGGGCGTTCTGCAGGCCCTCGGAGAGGGCCACAAAACTCTCACCGCCCTGCACCACCTGGGCGTAGCTCCAGCCGCTCCACGCCAGGCGGTAGTGGAACAGCAGATGGGGAAACACCTGAGCGGCGATCGTCACCTCCACCTCCTTGAGTTGGGTGAAGTCGCAGAAGGCGATCTCACCGGGCTCGTAGCTCAGCGGAAAGATCACCTCCGGATCCGGGCCATGCAGGGCCTTCCATTCCCGCACCCGCCTTTGCAGGGTCCGCTGCAGCGGAAGCCAGTCCACATCTAGCTTCTGGCGCTGCAGATGCTCCAGCAGCGTGATCGGCGTCAGCGCCGGTGCCCGCTGCAGCAGCGGCACCAGTACCTCCTCCCACACGCCTGCCAGCGGATCAGGCCGGGTGCGGCCACGGGGCTGATTTGCCCGCGGCTGGATCTGGTTCCTGTCAATCCGGCGGGCACTGCGCACGGAGATGCCCGCCGCTGCAGCCGCAGCCTCCTGGCTGCTGCCGCCTCGTCGTTTGGCCATGTAAAGCCTGCGTTGGTGGCTGGTCAGTGGTGCCGGCATCCCCTGGGCCTTGCGCATCGGGTCCAGGGTCTCCAGCACTCACCCAACCGGCCAACGAGCTTGTCGCCGACCGGCCAACTTCATTGTCGGCGGACAGCTTCAACCGCGGCGCGGCGGGTC
>JBILEP010000051.1:0-10099 GCA_044352045.1 Cyanobium sp.
GCCACCGGCGCCGGTCATCACCTCGAAGCCGGCTGCCACCGCCAGCCGGGCCACATCTTTGGCGAGGTGATACACCGGATCCTCGCGAGTGGCCCGGGCGGAGCCGAAGACGGCGATCTTGCGTTTGCTGCGCTGGGGCCGGAAAACATCGAGCGCCTCACTGAGGTCGGCCAAGGCGCCGCTCACGAGTTTCCAGGCTTCGTGCTCGCTCTCATTGCGAGCGATCTGAAGCAGGGAGATCACCGCCCGCTCGATCAATCGCCGCTGCGGGTGACCCTCCAGGGCGCGGGCCAGAACCTGGAGAGGACTCTGGCCAGCACTGCCAGCCGCTGGTGTGGAGATGGGGCTCAGAGGTATTTGGAAATGGTGCCGGACAGGGTGGTCTTGGGCACGGCGCCGACCACGGTATCAACCTTTTCACCGCCCTTGAACACCATCAGGGTGGGGATGCTGCGGATGCCGTATTGGCTGGCGATGTTGGGATTTTCATCGGTGTTGAGCTTGAACACCTTGATCTGGCCCTCGAATTCCTTGGCAATCTCATCGACGATCGGCGCAACCATGCGGCAGGGGCCGCACCAGGGCGCCCAGAAGTCGACCAGCACAGGCACTTCGCTTTTGAGCACGTCCTGCTCGAACGAGGCGTCGGTGACGGAGGCGGAGCTGGACATCCTTGACAGGGAGGAGATTTCCGGGAATCTAGCAACCATCCCAGGCTTGGCCACGGGGCTGGTGGCAAGCGTTGCAAGGCGTGATGAGAGAAAGCCCGGGGAACCCGGGCCGGGGGGTGTGAGGAGTGTGCGAGCCGTAGCCCCCACACCCTGAGGTTAGCCGGTCGCTTGATCCGCGGCTCAGGAGACCTGAGCTGGGACAGCGCCCGACCTTCACTTGCCCATGCCGAGCTGCTGGGCCTTCTGATACACCTTGCCCTCGGTGAGCAGCGAGGGCGCCACCACCACCTCCACCTGCTGCATCTCCCGCAGGGTGCGGGCCCCCAGGGTGCCCATCGAGGTGCGGATGCAGCCCAGCAGATTCTGGGTGCCGTCATCCAGTCCGGCCGGTCCCCGCAGGATCCTCTCCAAGCTGCCGGTGGTCCCCACCCGGATGCGGGTGCCCCGGGGCAGGACGGGGCTGGGGGTGGCCATGCCCCAGTGGAAGCCGCGGCCGGGGGCTTCGGCGGCCCGGGCGATCGGCGAGCCAATCATCACCGCATCGGCCCCACAGGCCAGGCACTTGCAGATGTCGCCCCCCGTGACGATGCCGCCGTCGGCGATCACCGGCACCAGGCGACCGCTCTCCCGCTCGTAGTCATCCCGGGCGGCGGCGCAGTCGGCCACGGCGGTGGCCTGGGGGATGCCGATGCCGAGCACGCCCCTGGAGGTGCAGGCGGCCCCCGGGCCGATCCCCACCATCACCCCGGCGGCGCCCGCCCGCATCAGTTGCAGGGCCACCTCATAGGTGACGCAGTTGCCGAGCACCACCGGAATCCCCATCTCCCGGCAGAGCACCGCCAGATCCAGGGTGGACTGACCCTCGACGCCGATGTGCTCCGTGGAGACCACCGTGGCCTGCACGAAGAACAGATCCGCACCCGCCTCGGCGATCGCCGGACCGAAGCGCAGGGCGGCTGCCGGCGTGGCGCTCACCGCGGCGATGCCGCCGCCGGCACGGATCTCCTGGATGCGCTGGCGGATCAGATCCTCCCGAACCGGCTGGGCATAGAGCTCCTGCATCAGCGGCACGAACTCCTCCTTGCCCACCGCGGCGATGCGGTCGAGCACCGGATTGGGGTCGTCGTAGCGGCACTGCACCCCTTCCAGGTTGAGCACCCCCAGGGCTCCCTGGCGGCTGAGGGCGATGGCCATGCCCACGTCCACCACCCCATCCATGGCGCTGGCGATGATCGGGATCTCCCGTTCGATGCCCCCCAGCGTCCAGCGGCTGTCGGTGGCGCCCGGGTCGACGGTGCGACCACCAGGCACCAGGGCAATCTCGTCGATGCCGTAGGCACGGCGGACAACGCGGTTGCGACCGAGCTGGATGTTCACCGAGGGGAAGGCGCAGTGGCGCCAAACTATCAACCAGGCCGGCGTCAGTCTCGGCCGCTGAACGCCTGCCAGCGCCGCTTCCAGTCGGCGAACACCCGCTCCCGCTCCTGGGTGCGAGCCAGTCGGGTGGCGCTGAACCACAGCAGGTAGATCAGCCCGGTGAGCTCCAGCAGGCCGGAGAGCAGGGGGATGGAGTCGAGGGTGCCGACCAAGCGGGCGTAGAGCCGCAGGGCGAGGATCGCCAGCACCAGCAGGGCGAATCCCTTGAGCGGGCCGCGCAGCTTCTGCCACTGGCCGCCGAGGTCGGCGTCGTCGAGCCAGGCGCGAAGCTTGCCGAGCAGCAGGTCGAATTCCCCTCCCTCAGCGGCTTCGCCGGCGGGCAGGGGGGGAACATCCAGGATCGCGGCGATCGCCGGCTCCCCGGCGGCGACCGGCTCGGGCTCAGGCTCGGGCTCGGGCTCGGGCTCAGGGACCGGAACCACGGATGGGCTCGCCACCTCCAGAGCCTCAATGGCCGCCGCAGGGGCTTCAACCGCCGGGGGGGCTTCGGCGGCCGCAGGGGTTTCGGCGGGAGCCGGAGAGGGGTCGGCCGGGGTGCCGGGGGTGAGGGGGGTCTCGGCCATGACGGACGGGAGCGCTGGGCGGAGCTTACGCAGGATCCACCGCTTGTTCCGCCAGCACCGCCAACCGCCACCATCCCCGTCGCCAGCGGATCAGGCCTCGAGGGGAATCAGGGCCGGCCGGGCGCCCAGGGGCCGGACCGGCAGCCGCAGGGGAAAGCTCTGCTCCAGGAGCCGGCGCACCAGCTCCTGACCGATCGCCTCCGCCAGCCGCGGACTGTGGGCCGGGGCGGCGCGCACCGGACGGTCCTCCACCAGGATGCGCCCGCCGCGCAAGGCCGCGTAGGACACGGCGCCGAAGCCGGGCTTGAGGCGCCGCGGCACCGAAACGTCCAGCACCGGCGCCTCCAGCTCGCCATCGCCCGCGGCGGCCTGGAGCGCGGTCGCCTCGTCGAGCAGGAGGATCGGGGCGGCGATCGGCACCAGCAGGGCGCTGCCATACCCCTCAAACACGCAGGGCCGCAGCCAGCCGGGCTCCAAGGCGTGCAGATCGACGCTGACCGCCGCCACGGCGCCGGGGGTGCAGGCCTGACCGCCGCGGCCACGGCGGGGCTGGGGCTGGTGGCCGCTGCCACTGCCCACCACCCAGCCAACGGCGCCGCCCACCAGCACGGGCGACCCTGGCCCCAGCTGGGCCAGGCCTGGCATCGTCAGGCCGATGCTGCCCGCCCCTCCCGCGGTCCACAGGGCGTTGAGGAGGGGGCCAAGCAGGGGACCAAAGGGGCTGGGCAGCAGTCCCTCGCCGCTGCTCACCGCCACCACCCCGTTCTCCACGATCGCCCGGTGCAACAGCAGACGGCCGCCGCCGATGCGCTCCAGATCCAGGCGGGTGTGCAGCTCCCGCCGGGGCTGCAGGCGCGTGCCCTCGCCGCCGCTGTCGAGATCCACCCCCAGGCCGGCCAGCAGCTCGGCCAGCACCTGGGCGCCGCCCCGGCGGCTGCCCTCCGCCAGGCCGCCGCCGATCGGGATCACCAGATCGGCGGCGCCGGCGCCCGCCTGGGCCGCCACCCCCCCCAGGCTGGGGTCCCGCAGCCGGATCGGCGGATCGGTGGGGCCCAGATGCAAGTGCAGGCTGCCCTGATCGGTGAAGCCGGCGTCAGCGGCCACCACCACGTCGGTGTCGGCGTAGGCCTCGGCCAGACCCACCGCGCCCACCAGGGCGCGCCAGTCGGCGGCCAGGCGCACCCGCAGCCGGCCCTGCCGCTGGCGCAGGCACAGGCTGGCCTCGTCGCGGGGGGGCAGCTGGGACATCGGCTCAGCCGTGGAGGGTTCGATAGAATGGGTGTTGCACGAGTCGGTACGGCATGGCGGATCCAACCGGACCGGGTTCCTCAGGCCCCGGGGAGTCCGACGGACGGATCATCCAGACCGATCTCCGCAATGAGATGTCGCGCTCCTATCTGGAGTATGCGATGAGCGTGATCGTGGGCCGGGCCCTGCCCGACGCCCGCGATGGCCTCAAACCCGTGCATCGCCGCATCCTCTATGCGATGTACGAGCTGGGCCTGAGCAGCGACCGGCCCTACCGCAAATGCGCCCGCGTGGTGGGGGAGGTGCTCGGCAAGTACCACCCCCACGGCGACACCGCCGTCTACGACGCGCTGGTGCGCATGGCGCAGGATTTCTCGATGCGCATGCCGCTGGTGGATGGCCACGGCAACTTCGGCTCGGTGGACAACGATCCGCCGGCCGCGATGCGCTACACCGAATCGCGCCTGCAGGCCCTCACCACCGACGCCCTGCTGGAGGACATCGAAGCCGAGACAGTCGACTTTGTCGACAACTTCGACGGTTCCCAGCAAGAGCCCACGGTGATGCCGGCGCGCATTCCGCAGCTCCTGCTCAACGGGTCCACCGGGATCGCCGTGGGGATGGCCACCAACATCCCCCCCCACAATCTCACCGAACTGATCGACGGCCTGTTGGCCCTCACCGCCAACCCCGATCTGGACGACCGGGCCCTGATGGCGATCATCCCCGGGCCCGACTTCCCCACCGGCGGCCAGATCCTCGGCCGCCGCGGCATCCGCGAGACCTACACCACCGGGCGGGGCTCGGTGACGATGCGCGGTGTGGCCCGCATCGAGACGATCGAGGCCAAGGGGCGACCGGATCGGGATGCGGTGATCATCACCGAACTCCCCTACCAGACCAACAAGGCGGCGCTGATCGAGCGCATCGCTGAAATGGTCAACGACAAGAAGCTGGAGGGCATCGCCGACATCCGCGATGAAAGCGATCGCGACGGCATGCGCATCGTGATCGAACTGCGCCGCGATGCTTACCCGCAGGTGGTGCTCAACAACCTCTTCAAACTCACGCCGCTCCAGAGCAATTTCAACGCCTACATGCTGGCGTTGGTGGGAGGCGAGCCGGTGCTGCTCACCCTGCGCAAGCTGCTGCAGGTGTTCCTTGACTTCCGCGTCGAGACGATCGAGCGGCGCACCCGCTACCTGCTGCGCAAGGCGGAGGAGCGCGACCACATCCTGCTCGGTCTGCTGATCGCCCTCGACAACCTCGATGCGATCATCGCCCTGATCCGCGCGGCGGCCGACACCGCCACGGCCCGCGAGCAGCTGATTGAGCAGTTCGGCCTGAGCGAGGCCCAGGCCGACGCCATTCTGCAGATGCAGCTGCGGCGGCTCACCGCCCTGGAGGCGGACAAGATCCGCCTGGAGCACGAGGACCTGCTCGCCAAAATCGCCGACTACCAGGACATCCTCGCCCGGCGCGAGCGGGTGATCGGCCTGATCGGCGAGGAGCTGCAGGCGATCCGCAGCAAATACAACTCGCCCCGCCGTACCGAGATCCTCGACCTGGAGGGCGGCCTGGAGGATATCGACCTGATCGCCAACGAACGGTCGGTGGTGCTGCTCACCGAGAACGGCTATCTCAAGCGCATGCCGGTGAGCGAATTCGAGGCCACCAGCCGCGGCACCCGCGGCAAGGCCGGCACCCGCTCCCAGGGGGAGGAGGCGGTGAAGCTGTTCATCAGCTGCAACGATCACGATTCGCTGCTGCTCTTCAGCGACCGCGGCGTTGTGTATTCGCTTCCCGCCTATCGCGTGCCGATGTGCAGCCGCACAGCACGGGGCACGCCGATTGTGCAACTGCTGCCGATTCCGCGGGAGGAGCTGATCACCTCCCTGCTGGCGGTGAGCGCCTTCGACGACGACCTGATGCTGGTGATGCTCACCAGCGGCGGCTACGTGAAGCGCACGCGGCTCTCCGCCTTCGCCAACATCCGCGCCAACGGTCTGATCGCCATTTCCCTCGAAGAGGGGGACGCCCTGCGCTGGGTGCGGCTGGCCCTGCCCGGCGACAGCGTGCTGATCGGTTCGCTGAAGGGGATGACCATCCACTTCCGCCTCAGCGATGAGGAGCTGCGCCCCCTGGGCCGCTCGGCCCGCGGCGTGCGGGCGATGACCCTGCGGCCGGGCGATGCCCTGGTCAGCATGGACGTGCTGCCGGCCGAACTGGCTGACCGGGTGGCCAGCGCCGCCGTGGAGGAGGAGGGCGACGGCGGTGAGGAGGTGGCCCCCAGCGACGGGCCCTGGGTGCTGGTGGCCAGCGCCAGCGGCCTGGGCAAGCGGGTGCCGGTGCAGCAGTTCCGGCTGCAGAAGCGGGCCGGCATGGGCCTGCGGGCGATCCGTTTCCGCCGCGAGGGCGACACCTTGATTGGACTCAAGGTTCTCGGCCCGGCGGAGGAGTTGCTGCTGGTGAGCGAGCGGGGCGTGATCGTGCGCATGCAGGCCGACGCCATCCCGCAGCAATCGCGGGCCGCCACCGGGGTGCGCCTGCAGCGGCTGGATGCGGGCGACCACCTGGCCGAAGTGGTGCTGGTGCCCCCCGCCCCCGACGAGATCAGCGACGACGAGATCGCCGCGGATTGAGCCGCCCATACACTCGCTGCTCCGTCGCCCCGCCCCCCTGAACCCCACCCGCGAACCGCTCTCGGATGTGCTCGTGCTGGGGGCGGGCCCGGCCGCCCTGGCGATCGCCGCCGAACTCGCCAGCCGCGGCCTGGTGGTCACCGCCCTGGCCCCGAGCGATCCCTCCGCCCCCTGGACGAACACCTACGGCATCTGGGCCGAGGAGGTGGACAGCCTGGGGCTGGGGCCGCTCCTCTCCCACCGCTGGGACGACACGGTGAGTTACTTCGGCGCCGGCGGCTCCGCCGGCGATGGCCTGCTCCGCCACGGCCGGGCCTACGGCCTGTTCGACAAGGCGGCCCTGCAGCAGCACTGGCTGGAACGCTGCGCCCGGGGCGGCGTCCGCTGGCACCGGGGCCAGGCCTACGCCCTCGCCCACGACGAGACGGGCTCCACCGTCACCAGCGGGGCGGGGGAGGCCTTCAACGCCCGCCTGGTGGTGGATGCCAGCGGCCATGAGCCGGTGTTCATCCGGCGCCGCGGTGATGGCCCGGTGGCGGGCCAGGCCGCTTACGGCATCGTGGGGCGCTTCAGCGCTGATCCGATCGCCGCAGGGCAGTTCGTGTTCATGGACTACCGCTGCGATCACCTCAGCGAGGCCGAGCGACGAGACCCCCCCACCTTCCTCTATGCCATGGATCTGGGGGAGGGGATCTTCTTCGTGGAGGAAACCTCCCTCGCCCTGGCGCCCGCGGTGCCCTTCGCCACGCTTCAGTCGCGCCTGCACAGGCGCCTGGCCCAGCGGGGGGTGGCCGTCACCGAGGTGCTGCACGAGGAGTTCTGCCTGTTTCCCATGAATCCCCCCCTCCCCGACCTGAACCAGCGGCTGGTGGGTTTCGGCGGCGCCGCCGGCATGGTGCATCCGGCCTCGGGCTTCATGGTGGGGGGCCTGCTGCGGCGGGCGCCAGAGCTGGCCGATGCGATCGCCTCCGCCCTCGCGGATGGCCTGGCGGGGGAGGCCCTGGCCCGGCAGGCCTGGGATGGGCTCTGGCCGCCCGCCCTGCGCTGGAAGCACGCCTTCTTCCGCTTCGGGCTGGAGAAGCTGATGCGCTTCGACGAGGCGCGGCTGCGCCACCACTTCGCCACCTTCTTCTCCCTGCCGGCCGAGCAGTGGTACGGCTTCCTCACCAACACCCTGCCGCCGCCGGCGCTGCTGGCGGCCATGGTGCGCCTTTATGGTCTGGCCCCATGGGACGTGCGCTGGGGCCTGATGACGCTGCAGGGACGGGAGACGACGCTGCTGGCGCGCCTGGTGGGGGGATGAACGCCGCAATGCCGCCGGCCGCCGCCAGCCCCTCCCCAGAGGAGGATCGCCGCTCCCTGCTGGAGCGGCTGCGTCACCCCGGCCGCCCCGCCGCTGTCGGGGCAGAGGACACCCGGACGCTGATCGAACGGCTGGAGCGGCTGCGACCCGCCGACCTGGACCGGGATGGGGCCCAGTTGCGGGGGGTGTGGGAACTGCGCTGGAGCAGCAGCTCCCTGCCCTACCTGGCGGTCGCCCCCTGGCTGGAGAATCTGCAGCTCCTCGATCCGGAGCGGGGGCGGGGCATGAACCTGCTGCGGCTGGCCGGCCCCCTGGCGCCGCTGGCGGGCATCGCGGTGCAGGCGGCGATCGCCATCGATCCGCTGGGGGAGGCCGCCACCAGCCCCCGCCAGCGGGTGACGGTGCGCTTCGAGCGGGGCGGCTGGCTGGGCCCACGCTTCGGCGCCGGCCGCCTGCAGCTGCTGCGGGAGGTGCGCCAGAGCTTTCCCGCCTGGCTGGACATCACCGTGCTCGATCAGGAGCTGCGGGTGTGCCGCGGCAACGCCGGCACCCTCTTCGCCCTGCTGCGGCGGCCCGATCTGGAGATCGAGGAGTTGCTGCCCTCCTGAGGCGCTGGTTGCCGCAGGCTGGGGGCCAGCAGGGCCAGGCTCACCAGGAGCACCAGGGTGGAGAGCACGTGGATCTGCGGCGGGATCTCCCGCAGCAGGCTGCCGGCGATGTAGAGGGGGAAGGTGAGGGTGGATCCGCCGGTGAACAGCGTGATCACGTAGTCGTCGAAGGAGAGGGAGAAGCAGAGCAGCACCGCCGCCAGCAGCCCCGGGGCCAGCAGGGGCAGGGTGACCCACAGGAAGGAGCGCAGCGGCGGCGCCCCCAGATCCTGGGCCGCCTCCTCCAGGGTCCAGTCGAAGCCGCTGAGGCGGGCCTTGAGGGTGAGGGCCGCGTAGCTGAGGCAGAAGAGGCTGTGGATGAGCAACAGGCTGGTGAAGCCGAGCGGCAGGTTGAGCCGCACGAACAGCCCCAGCAGGGCGGTGCCGAGCACGATTTCCGGGCTGGTGAGGGGCAGCACCAGCAGCAGTTCGATCCAGCCGGCCCCGCGCAGGCGGCGGCGGGCCAGGGCCAGGGCCATCAGCAGGCCGAGCCCCGTGGCCAGCAGCCCCGCCAGCAGGGCCAGCAGCAGGCTGGCGCGGAAGGCCTCCCACAGGGCCGGCACCGCCAAGGGATGGCGCCAGGCCTCCAGGCTGAACCCCTGCCAGAGCAGGTTGAAGCGGCCCCGGGGCGCGTTGAAGCTGAACAGCACGATCACCGCGATCGGCGCGAACAGCAGGCCGTAGGCCAGAAGCGCCCAGAGGCGCAACCAGGGGATCCCAGGCGCCACGGCGGCCCTCATGGCACCAGCAGGTCGTCGCGGGCGCCGGCCCGCAGGCCGAGCAGCACGCTGATCCCGAGCAGCAGCATCAGCAGCACGGTGAGGGCGGCGGCGCGGGGCATCTGCCGTTGAACTAATACCAGGCTCTGGATGCCACTGCCGATCATCAGGTTGGTGGGGCCGCCCAGCACCTGGGGGTTGAGCACATCGCCCACGGTGGGCACCAGGCTGAGGGTGAGGCCCGCCGCCAGGCCGGGACGGGAGAGGGGCAGGATCACGCGGAACAGGGTCCGCCAGGGACCGGCATGGAGGTCGGCGGCCGCCTCCAGCAGGGGGGCTCCCACCCGCTCCAGGCTCACCACCAGGGGCAGCACCAGGAACGGCACGGCGTTGTAGGTGAGCCCCAGGACCACGGCGGTGGCGGTATTGAGCAGGCGGCCGTCCTGCAGGAGGCCGAGGGCCTCGAGGGGCCGATCCAGCCCGAGGCCGCGCAGCAGGGAAAGCAGCGGCCCCTGATCCGCCAGCAGGGTGGTCCAGCCGATCAGGCGCACCAGGGAGGCGGTGAAGAACGGCAGCACCACCAGGCCGGTGAGCAGGGAGCGCCAGCGGCCGCCCCGGAAGGCGATGAAGCAGGCCAGCGGATAGGCGATCCCCAGGGCCAGGGCGGTCGCCAGGGCGGCGTAGTGAAGGGAGCGCAGCAGCAGCGGCCCGTACTGCTGCCAGGCCTCGCCGTAATTGGCAAAGCGACCGGTGACGCTGAACTGCAGGCCGAAGCGGGAGGCGGGCTCCGCCAGGGAGAGGGGCAGCAGCCCGAGCAGGGGCAGCACGAACAGGGCCAGCAGCCAGAGCAGGCCGGGGGCCAGCAGCAG
>JBILEP010000342.1:0-2755 GCA_044352045.1 Cyanobium sp.
CCTGGGGCTGCTGCTGCTGGGCTGGGGCCTGGCCTTCGCCTTCTGCGCCATGCACGAATGCGGCCACCGCACGGCCTTTGCCAGCCGAGCCCTGAACGACCGTGTGGCCTGGTGGGCCGGGGTGCTTAGTTTTTACAACGCCGATTTCTATCGCCGCTACCACCAGTGGCACCACCGCTGGACCCACCAGAGCGGCCTGGATCCGGAGCTGGAGGACGCTCCCCCCACCAGCCTGGCCCTTTATCTGCTCGAACTCAGCGGTTTGCCCTGGTGGCTTGGCAAGCTGCGGGGCCACGGGGCTGCTCTGCGGGGCGACTTCAGTGACCGGCCGTATATCCCGGCGGAGGCGGCGCCGGCGATCACCGCCTCCCTGCGCCGCCAGTTCGCCCTCTACGCCGGACTGTTGGCGGCCTCCATCCCCGCCGGGAACGGCGCGATCCTCTGGTTCTGGCTGCTGCCGCTGGCGGTGGGCCAGCCGCTGCTCCGCTTTGTGCTGATGGCCGAGCACCAGGGCTGCGACTTCGGCCCCAACGGCCTGAGCAACACCCGCACCACCCTCACCCTGGCGCCGCTGCGGCGGCTGATGTGGAACATGCCTTTCCACACCGAGCACCATCTCTACCCCTCGCTGCCCTTCCATGCCCTGGCGGCAGCCCATGGGCGGCTGGCCCCCCGGCTGGCCCACTGCGCGCCCGGCTATCTGGCGGTGCACCGGCAGCTGCTCTCCGACCTCCGATCTTTGGCCCCGTCCCCAGGGGAGCAGGCGCTGGCGGCCACGGGCCGATGAGCCGTCCGCCGGATCGGCGCTTCTCCCTCGGTGACTTCAGCCTTGATGGCGGCCGGGTGCTGCCCGACGCCCAGCTCGACTATCGGGTGCACGGGTTGCCCGATGCCGGCGGCGGCAATCTGATCCTCTACCCCAGCTCCTACGGCGGCTGGCCCGACGACCTGGCCTGGCTGGTGGGGCCAGTGCTGGATCCGGGGCGCTGGTGTGTGGTGCAGGTGAGTCAGTTCGGCGGCGGCCGCTCCAGCAGCCCCAGCAACAGCGCCATGGGTCTGCGGGAGAGCGGCTGGAGCCTCAGCCACGTCGACAACGTGCGCGCCCAGCGGCGGCTGCTGGAGGAGGAATTCGGTGTCGAGGCGCCGGCCCTGATCTACGGTTGGTCGATGGGGGCCCAGCAGGCGTACCACTGGGCCGTGCTCGAACCGGAGCGCACGGTGTGCATCTGCTGTGTCTGCGGCACCGCCCGCACCACCGCCCACAATCGTCTGTTTCTGCTCAGCCTGCGCCAGGCCCTCACCGCCGATCCCGCCTGGAACGGCAGCGGTTTCGATCGGGTGCCGGAGCAGGGCCTGCGCACCTTTGCCCTGATCTATGCCAGCTGGGCCGCCAGCCAGGGCTTTTACCGCCGCGGCCGGCACCGGCAGCTGGGCTTCGCCGATGTGGACGACTACGTGGAGCGCTCCTGGCTGCCGACCTATCGCCGCCACGATCCCCACGACCTGGTGGCGATGCTCGATGTCTGGCTGGCCAACGACGTGGCGGTGGCTGCCGGCCTGCTGGAGAGCGGGGCCGAAGATCCGGGGGAGCGGGCCCTGGCCGCGGCCCTGGGGCGCATCCGCGCCCGCACCACCGTGCTGGCGGGCTCCGACGACCTCTACTTCCCCCCCGCCGACTGCGCCGCCGAGGCCGCCCTGATCCCCGGCGCCCACTTCGAGATCCTCGAATCCGAGCTGGGCCACCGGGCCGGCAACCCGCGCGCCGCGCCGGTGGAGCAGGCCCAGCTGCGCGCCGCCGTCGAGCGGCTGCTGGCCGACTGAATCCCATGCCCTGCGCGGCCCACCCCCGCGCGATCTGCCCCCCTCCCATGACCGACCTGGCCCGCTTCGCCGCCGACCGCGGCATCCGCCACTTTCTGTTTTCCTTCTCCGACCTGTTCGGCGTGCAGCGGGCCAAGCTGGTGCCCGCGGCGGCCGTCGCGGAGCTGGCCGGCGCCGGGGCGGGCTTCGCGGGCTTCGCGGCCTGGTTGGCCATGTCGCCGGCGGATCCTGACGTGCTGGCCATCCCCGATCCGCGCAGCCTCACGGTGCTGCCCTGGCAGCGACAGGTGGCCTGGGTGGCCACCGACCTGCGCCAGCATGGCGAGAACCTCGAGCAGTCGCCGCGGCGGGTGCTGCAGCAGCAAATGGAGCGTGCCGCCGCGCGGGGCCTGCAGCTGCGCACCGGGGTGGAGGCGGAGTTCTTCCTGATGGATCCCGATGCCGATGGCATCGCCGATGTCCGCGACCGCCAGAGCAAGCCCTGCTACGACCAGATCGCCCTGATGCGCCACTACCCCCTGATCGCCGAGTTGATCGAGGCGATGGAGGAGCTGGGCTGGCACCCCTACCAGGCGGACCACGAGGACGCCAATGGCCAGTTCGAACTGAACTGGAGTTTCGCCGATGCCCTGACGACCGCGGATCGCCATGCCTTCTTCCGGGTGATGGTGGCCACCCTGGCGGAACAGCACGGCGCGCGGGCCAGCTTTGCCCCCAAGCCCCTGCCCGAGCTCACCGGCAACGGCGCCCACCTGCACCTGTCCCTCTGGGATGCGGCTGGCTGCAACCTGTTCCACGATCCCGGCGGCGAGAAGGGGCTCTCCCCCCTGGCGTACCACTTTCTCGGTGGCTTGCTGGCCCACGCCCCGGCCCTCTGCGCCCTCGCCAATCCGGTACCCTCCAGCTACCGGCGCCTGGCGCGCGCCCACACCAG
>JBILEP010000343.1:0-2750 GCA_044352045.1 Cyanobium sp.
ACCCCCAGCAGGCTGCCGTCCGCCCGGAAGGCCACATCCTGGAGGCCGGCTACTGGCGAGAGGGCGTTCTCGCCGCGGGCGATGGAGTCGAGGCCGCTCCAGAGCCGCTGGCAGCTGCTATCCACGGCGTTGAAGCGGCCCAGGACGCCGGTCTTGCCCCAGCAGCGCAGGCCCGTGGCAGGTTCAGGGGGGGCGCCGGGCACGGTGCAGGTGGATGGGGTCAGGCCACCAGCGCCGCCCTCCACCACCAACAGGTGGCCGTCGGGATCCAGGGTCAGGCCGCGCGGGTTGAGCAGGTTCTGCACCAGCACCTGGCGGCTGTAGGTGGGGACGGCCTCGGCGGCGGCCGGCAGGAGCGCTGCGGCGAGCAGGCCGCCGGCGAGCAGGCGGCTGGGTCGGAGCCAGCTGGGGTGGCGCGCGGCGGGGAGCGGCATGAGCGAAGCAAGCCCTGCGGCCGGGGCGCTGGTGGGGAGGTTTAAGTCTTTCGCAACTCTCGCTCCGGTGGGGTGGCCGCGGCGCACGGATGCAGGTGGCCCTAGGGACGTACTGCCTTTCGCCACGCTCAGGCGCCTGCCTGGCTGGATGTCGGCTCCGGCAGCAGGCCGCGACTCTGGAGGGGTTTCAGCTTGGCAAAGCGCCATCCCTGTTCCGTCTGCTCCAGGGTGCCGTTGCTGCGCAGCTTGTTGATCAGGGTGGAGGTGGAGCCGCGCGAGAGGCCGGCGATGTTGGCGATCTCCTGCTGGGAGAGCGGCGGCATCGGGTGGCAGGGGTCGCCATCCGGGCTGTTGATCGAGGCCAGAAGCTGCAGGGTGTACAGCAGGCGGGTAGTGGCGTCTTCATTCATGATCATCAGCCGATTGCCCAGGTTGCAGAGCCGTTGCACCTGCAGATAGGTGATGGCGTTGCTGAAACTGGCGCTGTTCTTCAGGGCCGCTTCCAGCGCGCCCTGGCGCAACTTCATCAGGCTCATCGCCGTGAGCGCCACCACGTCCACCGTGCGCACGGGCTTCGGCGACAGCAGGGCGAGATCGCCGATCAGCGCGCCGTTGCCCATCAGCGACAGCACCACTTCATCCCCCTGGAGCGAAAGGCAGCGGGCCTTGGCCAAGCCGGATTCCACCACATACACCTCGCCGCCCCAGTCGGCTTGAAAGATCAGTTGGTGGCCAGCGGGAATCTCAATCTGGCGATGCTGCGCCAGCAGCTGCTCCCTGGTTTCGGGATCAATCTGCTCGAGGATTCGGAACGGCCCGGCCATCGCGCCTGTGGCATCGGAGCGGATGCTGGCAAGTGTAGGGGGGCGGCGCGGTGGCTGTCATCCAGATGACACCGGCCAGTTTCCTGGCGGATTGGGGCGCTTCCGCAAGTGAATTGGTCCGCGTCGGCTGGCAGGCAGCATCGCTTGGCGGGGGCGGCGATCGTAGGGACATACCGGTGAACCGGTGATTCCCAACCGCTCCCAAAACCAGGAAACGATCATGACTCTCGCTTCCCAGCGCATGGCGCCAATCGCCGGCTCGGATCTGATGGTTTTGAACAAGTCTGTCGCCGCCCATTCTTTGCTGGCCTTCTGGCCATCGGCCGCCCAGTTGCTGGAGGGCCGCAAGCCGGCTGCCGCTGGGGTTGCCCCTCTGCCCAGCCCTGCGCCTCAGCAGACCGCCGCCCAGTGTGTGGATGCGCTGGCCAGCCAGGCCCTGCTCCATCAGGCGGTGCAACATCCCTACCTGATGGCTCTCGCCAGCGGTGAGCTGCCCGATACGCGCTGGGCACTGCAGGATTTCGCCCGGCAGTATTACGCCTATTCAGCCCATTTCCCCCGCTATCTCACGGCCGTGATCTCCAAGCTGGAAAATCCAGCCCACCGTCTGGCGCTGATGGAGAACCTCACCGAGGAATCCGGCCAGTATGAACAGGACGAGCTGGATGAATTGGCGGCGATTGGCATTGAGCCGCAGTGGATTGTGGGTCTGCCCCATCCGGAACTGTTCCGCCGCTTCCGCCGCGCCCTCGGCGTGCTGGATCACGATTCCATGCCGGAAGCGATCGAGATGGTCTGCTGGCGCGAGCAGTTTCTGGCGATCCTCTCCAACGGCAGCGCCGCCGAGGCCCTAGGGGCTTTGGGGTTGGGCACGGAAACGATCGTGCAGACGATCTATCAACCCTTTGTGGATGCGATCGGCCGCATCGGCCTGCATCCGCGCGACAGCGTCTTCTTCCCGCTGCACACCGCGGTGGATGACCACCACCAGGCGACGCTGCGCGAGATCGCCATCGATCTGGCCGCCACGGAGCAGGGCCGGCTGGATCTGGCCAAGGGGATGCAGAAGGCCCTGGCCCTGCGCTGCTCCTTCTGGTCGTGGCTGCACCAGCGCGCCCTGCAGCCGGAGTGATTGCCGCTCCCCATCCCTCCCTCCGCCCCCCCGCTTTGCCTCCCATGACCCCCACCGCAACCCCCATCGCTCTGGAGGCCGGCATCCGCAGCCGCCGGCCCCCCTGCCAGCCCCCGGCCAGCAGCCTCGGCTGGCCCGCCAGCGAAGCCGCCACCCCCGCCAGTGATGCCGCGGCCCTGCCGGTTCACTACCAGCACAGCGACAACCGCCTGGGCGTGGATTTCCTGGTGCACCGCCTGCCCTTCGAGGGGCTGCAGGCCCTGGATCCGCGCCTGATCCGCATCCCGCCCGGCGCCTGCAATGAGAAGCACCGCCATGCCCATGAGTCGATCTTCGTGGTGCTGGAGGGGGAGGCGGAGA
>JBILEP010000345.1:0-2732 GCA_044352045.1 Cyanobium sp.
CATTTGGCGCGAGCCCCCTTGCGGAAGTGGCAGATCACGAACGACTCATCCGGCGTTGGGATATCGCGGATCATGAACGGGTTGGAGGTGTCCACAGTCGAGACCCGTTGGAAGTTGATGTCCGTCCGGCTGAACTGGGGGCAGATGTGGTTGATGTAGTCGGGCATGCGCCGCAGGATCGTGTCGACGATCACGTCCGCGGAGTAGCCCCGCTCGGCGTTGTCGCGGTGGATCTTCTGGATCCATTCCAGGTTGGTGATCGGCACCACGCCCACCAGCAGGTCGGCATGGGAGGCCACGTCGTAGCCGTCGCCCACCACGCCGCCATGCAGACCCTCATAGAAGAGCAGGTCGGTGGCGGCGGGAATGGGCTCCCAGGGTGTGAACTGGCCGGGCTCCAGGCTGGTGCCCAGGCGGGCGTTGTGGTCGGCCGCCTCCTCGACGGAGTGGAGGTAGTAGCGCTTCTGGCCGCCGCCGCTCTCGCCGTAGGTGCGGAACAGCTCCTCCAGCTTGTCGAACAGATTGGCCTCCGGCCCGAAGTGGGAGAAGTTCTCCCCCCTGGCCACGGCGCTGGCCATCGCCTCCTTCATCGGACCGCGCTCAAAGCGGTGGTAGCTGTCCCCCTCGACCACGGCCGGGGTGATGCCCTCGCGGGAGAAGATGTATTCGAAGGCGCGCTTAACGGTGCTGGTTCCTGCGCCGGAGGAACCGGTGACGGCCACGACCGGGTGACGCTTCGACATCGGGGCAGGGCTGGAGAAGTCGCCTGAGAGTTTCGCAGATCACCGGTCCCCCTCCAACGCGGCAAGCAGCCGCTCCCCCATCTCCCGGCAGCCCACCTGGGTGCAGCCCTCGGCCATCAGGTCGGCGGTGCGCAGGCCGAGGGCCAGCACCCGGTCGACGGCCGCCTCCAGATCGGCGGCGGCGGCCTCCCGCCCCAGGCCCTGGCGCAGAAGCATGGCCGCTGAGAGCACCATCGCCAGGGGATTGGCCCGATCCTGACCGGCGATATCCGGGGCGGAGCCGTGGATGGGCTCAAACAATCCCGGCCCCTCGGCGCCGAGGGAGGCGGAGGGGAGCATGCCGATCGAGCCGCTGAGCATGGCCGCCTCATCGCTGAGGATGTCGCCGAAGAGGTTGCTGGTGAGCAGCACATCGAACTGGCGCGGGTCGCGCACGAGCTGCATGGCGGCGTTATCCACGTACATGTGGCTGAGGCTCACATCGGCGTAGTCGGCGTGGATGGCCTCCACCCGGTCGCGCCAGAGCTGGCTCACCTCCAGCACGTTGGCCTTGTCGACGGAGCAGAGGCGACCGCGGCGTTCGCGGGCCAGGGCGAAGCCCACCCGGGCGATGCGGTCCACCTCGTGATCTTCATAAACCATGGTGTTGAAGGCGCGCACATGGCCGCCGGCCTCGACACGGCCCTTGGGCAGGCCGAAGTAGACGCCGCCGATCAGTTCGCGCACCACCATCAGGTCGACTCCCGCGATGACCTCCGGCCGCAGGCTGCTGGCGCTGATCAGGGCCGGCAGGATGCGCACCGGCCGCAGGTTGGCGAACAGGCCTAGGCCGGAGCGCAGGGCTAGCAAGCCGGATTCGGGGCGCAGCTCCCGCGGCAGGGTGTCGAAGCGGGGGCTGCCGATCGCCGCCAGCAGCACCGCTTCGCTGGCGCGGCAGGCCGCCAGGGTGGACTCCGGCAGGGGCATCCCGGCTGCGTCGATCGCCGCCCCGCCGATCGGTTGCTCGTCGAACTCCAGGGTGAAGTGGTGGCGGCGCGCGACCGCCTCCAGCAGGGCCCGGGCCACGGCGGTGATCTCCGGGCCGATGCCGTCGCCGGGGAGCAGGGTGATCCGGTGGGAGGACATCGGCCGCAGCGGGGAGCGCAGGGCGCGAGGCTACCGCTGCAGGGCGCGCAGGGTGCGGGCCATCTCCGGCAGCTTGCTGAAGGCCGCCGAGCAGCGCAGCCAGAGGCGGTTGGGGATCGCCGGGTAGCCGCTCACCACCTCGCCGGCGGCCACCTCGCCATGGATGCCCGACTTGGAGGAGGCGATCGCCCGATCGCCGATGCGGGCGCGGTTGGCCACCCCCACCTGACCCGCCAGGATCACGCCCTCACCGAGCACCGCCCCACCGGCGATGCCCACCTGGGCCGCCAGGGCGCAGCTCCGGCCGGTGACCACCCCGTGGCCCACATGCACGAGGTTGTCGATCTTGGTGCCCGCGCCGATGCGGGTCTCCCCCACCGCCGGCCGATCGATGGTGGAGCCGCAGCCCACCTCCACACCGTCCTCAAGCACCACCCGACCGGTCTGGGGCATCTTGCGCCAACCCGCGGCGGTGGGAACGAACCCGAAGCCCTCCGAGGCGATCACCGCGTTGGAGTGCACCACGCAGCCGCGCCCCAGGCGGCTGCCGGGATGGAGCACCGCCCCCGCGTGCAGCTCACAGGCCTCCCCCAGTTCCACGTCGCCGTAGAGCACCACGCCGGGATGGAGGACGCAGCCATCGCCCACCACCGCCCCCTCCGCGATCACCACCAGGGGGCCGATCGACACTGCCGCGCCCAGGCGGGCGCCGGGGTCCACCACCGCGGAGGGGTGCCGGCCCGGGGTGGGACGGGGCCGGGGGTAGAGCTGCTCGAGCGCTTCGGCGAAGGCCAGGCGTGGGTCCGCCAGGGCCACCCAGGCGATCCCCTGGGCGGTGGCCTGCTGCTGCAGGGCCTCCGCCTC
>JBILEP010000346.1:0-2730 GCA_044352045.1 Cyanobium sp.
GGTTTCGCGCTGATAAAACACCGGGATCGGCACGCCCCAGGTGCGCTGGCGCGAGATGCACCAGTCGCCCCGCTCGCGCACCATCGCCTCGATCCGGTTGCGGCCGCTCTCCGGCAGCCAGCTCACATCCGCAATCGCCGCCAGGGCCTGCTCCCGGAAGCCCGCCACCGAGGCGAACCACTGCTCGGTGGCCCGGAAGATCGTCGGCTTCTTGGTGCGCCAGTCGTACGGATAACGGTGCTCGTAGCGCCGCTCCGCCAGCAGGGCGCCCGCCTCCTTCAGGGCCGCGATGATCGCCGGGTTGGCGTCCTTCAGCACGTTCAATCCCGCGAACGGACCCGCCTCCGCCGTGAGCGTGCCGGCCTCATCCACCGGGCAGAGCACCGCCAGGCCGTACTTGCGGCCCGTCGCGAAGTCGTCCACACCATGGCCCGGCGCCGTGTGCACCAGGCCCGTGCCCGATTCGGTGGTGATGTAGTCGCCCCCCAGCACCACCGGCGCCGTGCGATCGAAAAGCGGATGGCGATACAGGATCCCCTCCAGCTCCTGGCCCTTCACCGTCAGCACCGGCTCGAGGGCCACGCCCAGAGTGCCGGCCAGGCCCTCCACCAGCTCCGCCGCCACCACCAGCGCGCCGCCGCCATCACCGCGGCGGCAGATCGCGTAATCGAGATCGCCGTTCACCGACACCGCCAGGTTCGCCGGCAGGGTCCAGGGGGTGGTGGTCCAGATCGCCACCGCCAGCCCCTCGCCGGCGCCGTTGAGCTTCGCCGCCAGGGTCTCGGGCAGCTCCACCACCGGAAAGGCCACGTACACACTCGGGCTGGTGTGGCCGTCCGGATACTCCAGCTCCGCCTCCGCCAGGGCCGTGCGGGAGCTGGGGCTCCAGTGCACCGGCTTGAGGCCCCGGTAGATGTGGCCCGCCAGCACCATGCGGCCGAACACCTCGATCTGGGCCGCCTCGTAATCGCGGTTGAGGGTGAGGTAAGGCTGGTCCCAGTCGCCCCAGATGCCCCACCTCTGGAAGC
Source organism: Cyanobium sp. (assembly GCA_044352045.1). Classification (GTDB taxonomy): domain Bacteria; phylum Cyanobacteriota; class Cyanobacteriia; order PCC-6307; family Cyanobiaceae; genus Cyanobium. The sequence goes on from JBILEP010000346.1 coordinate 1,029, forward strand.
CCTTCTTCTGGATCTCCACCTGCTCCAGGGCGTAGGCGTGGGCGCGGCGGCGCAGCTCGATCGGTGTGAGCGTGCGGCGCTCCTCGCTGCTCAGGCTCTGCAGCACCTTCAGCTCGATTGGCAGCCCGTGGCAATCCCAGCCCGGCCGGAAGCGGGCGCGGCGGCCGTTGAGCAGGGCGTGCTTGTTGAGGATGTCCTTGAGGATCTTGTTGAGGGCGTGGCCCACGTGCAGGGCGCCGTTGGCGTAGGGCGGGCCGTCGTGCAGCGTGAACGGCGCGCCGGGGTTCTCGCGGCTCAGGCGTTCGTACAGCCCCAGCTCCCGCCAGAAGGCTTGCAGCTCCGGCTCCCGCTGCCGCGCGTTGGCCCGCATCGCGAAGGGGGTCTGCAGCAGGTTGAGGGTGTCCTTGTAGGAGCCGCCGTCGGCGCTGGTCTTGGACGGAACGCTGGCGGACACGTCGCCTCGCAACAGGAAGAGAAGATCGGATTATCCCGCTTCGGCCGGGGGCACCTCCTCCAGCAGGGTTGCGGCCGCCTCCTGCGCTGGGGCAGGGGGCCCGGCGGCCTCCAGGCGTGCATCGATCTCCGCGAAATCACGCACCACGGCAACGGTCGACTCTTCGCCCGACTCCTCGCCCGACTCCTGGATCGCCGCAACGGTCTCCACCGCCAGGGTTTCCACCGCCGGGGGCGCTGCCGGCGGGGTCTCCGGCCGCACCCAGCGCTTGCCGCCGGCCTTGGGCTTGCGCCCCGCCGTCACGGCGCCCCCCAGGCCGCCCAGGGTGCCGAGTACGCCGCTGGCCCGCTGCGCGATCCCGGTCAGGGAGGCGGCCAGCTGGTCGAGGCTGCTGCGCCAACGCTCCATGGAGCCCAGGCGCTGGCGCTCCTCCTCCGTGAGCTGCCGCCAGCGGGCCAGTCCCACCTCCGTGCCCAGGCGGCCGATCAGCAATCCGCCGCAGAGCACCGCCAACATCGGCGAGCCGGTGAGCCGCTCGGCGCTGGTTACCAGCACCAGGCCGAGCAGCAGCACCACCGCGCCCCAGGCGGCGTCCCGCGGCCGGCTTAGCTCGCTCACCAGCACGGGCAGCAACAGCACGGCCACCCCCACCGCCAGGGCCAGGGTGCCTCCCAGGGTGGCGAGCATCGGATCGGAGTGCGGCTGGCCCCATTCTGGTGGGCGCCATCCGCCTCCCTAAGCTGGGGGTCCGGCCCACCTGGCGGAATTGGTAGACGCGCTGGATTTAGGTTCCAGTGGCTTCGGCTGTGGGGGTTCAAGTCCCCCGGTGGGCATGGCGGCTGGGCGGAGGCCCGGGATTGATTGGGTAGTTAATACTACAAAAATCAGATCAATCCTTTGCTTTGCGCCCCAGCTGCTGAGCCCGATTCATCGCTGAACTGTTAATTTCTCCGCCATTCGTGCGCCTGCGCCGATGGTCAGCCTCGAGGAGCTCTCCGCTCTCGATCTCCAGATCTGGCTTCGCAACGGGCAGCACGCCGCCGGCGCCGCCCGCTGCAACCAGAGCACCATCTGTCGCCGCGTCGAGCGCACCCTGAAGGGTTTCGGTCTCAGCCTCGCCCGCCGCGATGGGGAATGGATCCTCAACGGCAACCCCCTGCTGCTGGCGATGGAGCGGGAGATCCATCAGCTGGCACGCTTCCTCGGCCAGGAGCCGCTGCGCCTGGAGGTGAGCCCCCTGATGGCCCC
>JBILEP010000347.1:0-2717 GCA_044352045.1 Cyanobium sp.
TGTCACCGGCAGCCCGCAGCAGGAACTGATCCATGCCGACTCCGCCCACGAGCAGGTTGCCGCCCAGGCTGTCGGTGTTGTCGAGCTCATCACCGCCGGCCCCAGCCTCCACCGTGGAGCCGGCCCCGACCACCACCCGGTCGGCGCCAGCGGAGCCCTGCACCCGCACATCGGCGAGCTGCACGCCATCCCGGGGCACGCTGGCGTAGGCGGCTGGGTCGAGGAGCGTGAGGGCACCGCCGCTCTCGAAGGCCAGGCCGAAGTTGAGATCAAGCTCGCGCCAGCCAGGTTGCCAGCTGATCAGGGGGCGGGCCTCCGCGGTGGTGGAGAGTCCGTAGCTGGCGCTGGACACCACCGTCTCGCTGCTCCAGAGGGGCTGGCCGCTCAGTGGGTCCGTGCCGTTGAGATATTGGAAGGAGCCCTGTGCCTGCTCCTTGCTCACCGTGAGCTCCAGGAAGCCACGGCGGTTGAGATCGGCATACTTCAATCCATTCACATAGCCCAGAAACAGGCCATCGAGGCCATCTACGGCCGGATATTTGGCGCGGACATAGGCATCGGCGCCTGGCAAATACTTTTCCAGACCCGGTGATGTCACGCCCGGGGTGGCGAACTCCACCCCGGCCACCGTGCCGGCCGGCTTGGTGCCGGCGCTCATGGTGTCGAGCACGCCCGCCCAGGCGTTGTGGGTGTCGCCGGCGAGGCTGATCAGGCGCTTACCGAGGGCCAGGGCGGTCTGCAGGATCGTCTCCCGCTCCACGCCGTAGCCATCCCAGGCATCGAGGTTGTAGGGGATCTTGCCGGCTTCGGCGAAGAGGGCCTGCTCGGCGGCCGAAAGGCTGGCGAAGGGGGTGCCGGTGGCGAGCTTCTGCAGCGGTTCGGCGTACTTGTCGAGCAGGGCGGGATTGCCGGCGTTGAGCAGCAGTTCCGCGGGAACGGCCATGCTCTGCATCAGCACCTGTTGGCCCAGCACCTGCCAGGCGGCTGTGGAGGTGGCCATCTGCTGCTTGAGCCAGGCCATCTGGGTGTCGCCGATCAGATCGCGGTTGGGGTCGCCCCAGGCCTGCTGCACGGTGGCGATCACCAGCTCCTGGGTGACCAGCGGCGCCAAGGCGGTGGCGAAGGCCGGGATGGCCGCGGTGCTGGTGGGCGGCGCGATGCTCGCCTTGGTGGCATAGCTGGCCACCTGAGCCGGATCGGCCAGGATCGCGCTGATGCGGGCCTGAACCGCCGCCGCATCGGGGTACGTCAACTGCTGGTCCCTGGCGGTGAGCCGGGTTTCGAGCATGTGCAGGGCGAGCACATCGCCAAAACGGAAGGAGCGATAGCCCTGGGTGAGGGGGGAACTGGCCGTGGCCCCATCGCTCGGCTGGCGCTGGCCGGGGTCGCGGATCGGGATCCATTCGTAATAGGCCTGCAAGGCGGCATCGCGCCGGGCGATCCAGTCGCCTTCCGTGGCGCTTTGGTGGTTTTCGGCACCGCCCTTCCAGCTGTCGTTCGCCGTTTCGTGGTCGTCCCAGATGGCGATCAGCGGCGCTGCGGCCCGCAGGGCCTGCAGGCCCGCATCCGTGTGGTACTGGGCATAGCGCTGGCGGTAGTCGTCGAGGCTGAGGATCTCGCGGTTCGGCAGGAAGCCGCGGCTGCCGGCGGCGTCTTCGGCGGAGCCATAACCGCCGGGGCCGTATTCGTAGATGTAGTCGCCCACTTGCAGCCAGGCGTCATAGGGGTTGGCGCTGTTGATCGCCGCTGCCCTGGCATAGGCATCGAACTGCTGGGCGGCAGGGAAGTTGGCGCAGGAGAACACAGCCAGCCGCACCGGATCGCTGCCCACCGGCAAGGTCTTGGTCTGGCCCACGCTCGAGACCGCATCCCCGGATCGGAATCGGTAGTAGTAAGCAGTGTCGGCGCTGAGGCCTTTCGCCTCCACCTTCACCGTCCAGTCGCGGGCGGCGCTGGTGGTGAAGCTGCCGCTGTCTTTGATGGAACCCGGCGCAAAGTCAGCGCTGCTGGCGATCTCCCATTGCACATCCTGCGAGCCCACGACGCCATCGGCGGGACTGATCCGGGTCCAGAGGATCACCGAATCGGCGTAGGGATCGCCGGAGGCGACACCGTGGGCAAAGCGGATGCTGGTGGCTGACATGGAGTGAGGGGAGCGGAGCTGCCGCTGATGAGCTCAGTTCGAAAAAACCGAGGAAGGTGTCTGTTGAGAAAGGCCGATCTCCCCTGTACCAGGAGAGATCGGCAGGGTTGAAATGGCGACGGTGTTAGACGCTCACCTCTCAGGCCGCCAGGAGACCGGCGAAATTGGCCTGGCTGTTGAGGCTGGCGGCGCTGAGATTGGCGAACTGACCCACCTCCACACCGGCCACCTTCAGCAGGGTGTCGGTCCCCACCTGGCTGAAGCTGAGGCTGGAGAAGGCCACGCCCTGGAGCCCCACCTTGTCTTCACCCACCTTGAAGTCCATCACGAACTGCTTGGCGGACGGCAGGTCGCCGGGGCCGCTGATCAACCAGAACTGATCGTTGCCTGCGCCACCGTTGAGGTAGTTGGTGCCAGCAGCTTCGAGGATGGTGAACTTGTCGTCGCCAGCGCCACCAAGGGCCCGGTTGGCCGAGCTGCCGATGATGAAGGTGTCGTTGCCAAGGCCGCCGCTGAGGCGGTTGCCATCTCCCGCCTCGGCACTGAGCACGTCATCACCGCTGCCACCGGTGAT
>JBILEP010000348.1:0-2713 GCA_044352045.1 Cyanobium sp.
CGCGGAAAAAGCCGTACCGCCACTCCCCGCACCACTCCACTAGCCGATCGGCCCAGGCCTCGCCCTCGGGATCGCGGCCGGTGTAGCTGATGAAGATCGCGCTCATGGGGGCGCTCAGGCGGGCCCTTTGCCGGGAAGGCTATGCAGGCTGAGGCACCCATGCCAGCGCTCGGGGGCGCGGGGGTGACAGGTGGTGGCACTGAATCTCTGGGACCCGCGCCCCGCTCCTCACCACCCTTCCCCAACCCCTTGCAGAGCGATCACTGGTACTCAGAGGTGTTCCGCGCCCTGCCCGATCTGGTATGTCAGCTCCTGCCCGGGCTGGCCGCCGCTGGGCCAGGCGATACGGACACCGAAACGGCCTACGCCTTTCGGCCGATCACCCTCAAAAAGGTGACCCACCACCCCGATGGCGTTCTCTGGCCCCGCCAGCACCCCGGCGGCAGCGAACAGCGGCCGGTGGTGATCCTGGAGGTGCAGATGCACGCCGATCGGCGCTTCCACCGCCGTCTGGCGGCCGAAACCTTCCGCCTCCTGCAACAGCACGAGGAAGTGGAGCATCTGCAAGTGCTGGTGCTCCTCGCCCGCAGAGGCCTGGCCCTCGGCTCCACCCAGCCCCGCGCTCTGCAGCGATTCCTCCAGCAGGACGTGACCTGGGTGGATCTCGCCGCCCTCGCCAGCAAGCCCGATCTCGATCCCTCAATAGCCCTGCTCACCCTGCCGGTGCAGAACGAACCGGATCTCGGACCCTGCACGCAGCGCATCATCGCTCTGCGGCCGGATCTGATCGAGCTGATCCTGCCTAGTCTTTCTGAACGCTTTCAAGGTCTTTCCACTCCCCAGATCATGGCCACCCTCGGCATCTCCAAAGACTTCTGGCGCCACACCCGCGCTTTCCAGGACATCCTCGAGGAAGGGCGGCAAGAGGGCGTTGAGCTTGGTCGGCAGGAGGGCTTGGAGCAGGGCCGGGAACAGGGCATTGAGCAAGGCATTGAGCAAGGCATTGAGCAGGGCATTGAGCAGGGCCTGGAGGAAGGCCGCCGTCGCGAGGCCAGCGCTCTCGCCCTGCTCCAGCTGGAACGCCGTTGCGGGGCCCTCGCCAGCAGCGACCGCTCGCGCATCGAAGCCCTGAGCCGTGCGCCACTGGAGGAGCTGAGCCTCGCCCTGCTCGATTTCCGCAGCGCCGAGGATCTGCAGACCTGGCTGGAGGCGCTGGAGCCTTGAAAGCGATAGACCCAGCCGCCGGTCAGGGCTGAACCCGCTCCACCTGGAGGCCAGCCTTGCGCAGCAGATCCGGAACGCTGTTGGCGCCGCTGAGGTGGCCAGCGCCCACGGCGACGAACACCACGCCAGGGCGGGCCAGGCGCTGCTTCAGTCGCTGGGCCCAGCGAGCGTTGCGGTCGCTGAGCAGAAGGCGGGCGGTGGCTGGCGTGTCCTTCAGGCTGTCGTTCATCAACCGGCCGGTGTCCTCGGCCTCACCGCGCGCCCAGTGCTCCAGCATCCTGCGCAGCAGCGCCAGAGCCTCGTTCGGACGATTGATGAGCTCGCGCAGTCCCGCCAACTGCTCGGCCTCCGGCGTGGCATCGAAAAAGGAGAACTGCTCTGCCGGGGTTTCGAAGGCCGTGATCGGCTTACCGGTTCGGCGGGCCGCCTGGGTCAACACAGCCTCCGCGCCGCTCTGCGGATCCAGCCCCGCCTTGGCATACAGCACCGAGGCGGCGGTGATCGCGATGAACCAGGGCTCGAGGGGTTCCAGCGGGGCGGCCGGCAGGCCGATCCGCTCCAGCGCCGCCACGTAGGCCGCATGATCCTGGCGGTTGAGCCGCTGGGCCATGGTGCGGCCGCTGGGATCCACGGCGATCTTCAAGATCAGCGGCGCAAGCGCGGCCGGATCCTCCTGCGGCAGCAACTCCAGCGTTAGTTCGTCCGAGGCCTGAAACGCCCTGGCCACCGCACCATCGAACCAGGCCAGGTCTTTCGGAAGCATGTGAACGGTTCCGAACAGGTAAAGGGTGGTGTCGGCGTCGCGCACCACCCACAGGGCTGGGTCGGCGTTCCGCGCCAGCACCCGAGCAGGAGAGAAAACGGGGGCCGCCAGCAGGCCCAGGCTCAGCAGCAGGCTGGCGAGACGGCGGCAAACACGGGGTTGGGCAGGGAAGCTGGAGCGGCCGGGCATGGCGGAGACAGAAGCGGAAAGCGCGGGCGGCCAGGTGCATCTTGACGGCCATCGATGGCTGAAGCTATGGAGAACGACCGCCAGCCCCGATGACCACCTACCTGATCACCGGCGCCAACCGTGGCATCGGCCTGGAATACTGCCGCCAGCTCCAGGCGCGGGGCGATCAGGTGATCGCGACCTGCCGGCAGCCCTCGCCGGACCTGGAGGCCCTGGGGGTGCGGATCGAGAGTGGGCTGGATCTCACCGACGAGGCGGCCATCACCGGCCTGGTGGAACGGTTGGCGGGCCTGCCGCTCGATGGCCTGATCCTCAATGCCGGCATCCTGGAGGCCACAACCCTGGCGGCGTTGGATCTGGAGAGCCTGCGGCGGCAGTTCGAGGTGAATGCCCTGGCTCCCCTGCGGCTGGTGCGGGCCCTGCTGGATCACCTGGCCGCCGGCGCCAAGGTGGCGCTGATGACCAGCCGCATGGGCTCGATCGACGACAACAGCTCCGGCGGCTCCTACGGCTACCGGATGTCGAAGGCGGCGTTGA
>JBILEP010000350.1:0-2701 GCA_044352045.1 Cyanobium sp.
GCCGCTCCTCCCCACCGGCCATCGCCGCCGCCACGCACCAGCCCATCCTGGCGGCGCCTGGCGGGAGGAGGATGGAGTTTTTGGGAGACCATGCCCCTCCTGCCCCGCCGCTTCGAGCGTCTGCGCACGATCCTCGACCGCCGCATGGGCGACCTGACGGTGCTGCTGGAGCACGTGGAGAAACCCCACAACCTCTCGGCGATCCTGCGCAGCTGCGACGCGGTGGGGGTGATGGAAGCCCACGCCGTGTGCCACAAGGACCGGCTGCCCACCTTTAACAGCACGGCCCAGGGCAGCCAGAAATGGGTGCCGCTCCACTGCCACGCCCAGGCGGCGGAACCCCTGGCCGAACTGCGCCGGCGCGGCTTCCGTCTCTACGGCACCCACCTGGGGGTTGAGGCCATCGACTACCGGCTGTGCGACTTCACCGGCCCCACCGCCTTCGTGCTCGGGGCGGAGAAATGGGGGCTGAGCGAGGCGGCGGCCGCCCTGGTGGATCAGCCGATCTTCATCCCGATGCGGGGCATGGTGCAATCGCTCAACGTCTCGGTGGCCACCGCCACCCTGCTGTTCGAGGCCCTGCGCCAGCGCCAGGCCGCCGGCCTGGCCCCGGAGCGGGGGGAGGGACTGGAGCCGGCGCTCTATCAGCGCCGTCTGTTCGAGTGGGCCTATCCGGAGGTGGCGGCCTGGTGCCGCGCCGAAGGGCGCCCCTACCCCGAGCTGGACGAGGAGGGGGCGATCGTGGGGGAACTGCCCCGCAACCGGCGTTTGCGCTGCTGATGGACGCGGCGGTTCAGGCGCCGAGCGCCCCGAGGGAGCGCAGCAGAGGCAACTGCTCGCGGCGGAAGCGCAGGCAATCCTCCACCAGCTTCTGCTGCTGCAGGTGCGGATCCTCGATCACAACACCCCCGTCCCGCAGCACGGCCCCGCTGGCCTGGAAGCCGAGCAGAAGGCAGAGGGGCCAATCCGCCTCCGCCACGTCCTGCTCGATGGTCTCCAGGTAGAGGCACTCCAGCAGGGAGAGGGAGACCAGGCCGCCACTGGTGGGGGCCACCAGATGGGCGTAGGGGGCCCGGGCCTGGATCAGCTGGCGCAGCCGCCGGTTCGCCGCCTGCGCGGGAACCAGGGCAGCCGCGGCGGCAGGACCCCGCTCCAGGGTGATGCGCGCGGCGTCGAGCAGGATCGCCAGCCCGGGCAGCAGGTCTTCCGGCTCCATGGCCAGCTCCAGGCCGATCTGGCCGACGCTGCAAACCCCCGCCGCCAGCCGCGCCTCCACCGCCCGACAGAGAGCGGGATCGGCGTGGAATTCCCCAAAGCTGTTCGTAAACACGTAGTCGCACTCGGGGAGGGCGGCAGACACCAGGGGCTGAACTCGCAGGGCGGCGAGGGCCTCCTGGCGCAGGGGCGCCGGCAGAGGCAGCGCACCCTTGACAAACAGATCACGACGGAACGACTGATTGATCGCTAAATCGAACAGGGCCTCTCGGATCAAGGGGTTGGCCTCGGCGCACACCACGGTGCGCTGTGGCTCGATCATGAACTGGTCGAACAGCTCGGGCAGGGTGGCGCTGCCCAGGTAACGGAGCTGGCGCGCATGACAGCGCGGGTGCATCTGGCCAACGGCCAACGGTTGCCAGGCTGAGCTTCCGTATTCGCCGCACAGGTAGGCCAGGTGGGGGTTGGCTCCGATGCGATCGAGCTCCGCTTCCAGGCTGGGCAGGGCGAGCGCCAGCCTGGAGGGCTGCTCCGCGGTGCCCAACAGCCCCTTCACGCTGGCGATGGCGCGCTGGAACGCGGACGCCGGATCGGCGAAGCTTTGTCGCTCCAGTTCGAGCAGGGCGATCGACTGGAAGGGGGCACGACTCAGCCAGCCCGGCAGGGTGTTGTAGGAGCAATAGAAGAGGCCCCCCGGCTGCAACGCCCGAGTGGCCACCTCTAGGAGCGCGTCCTGCACCGCGGGGGCCACCCAGGTGAAGATGCCGTGGGCCACCGCGTAGGCGAACGGCCCGCCCTGCCCATCGGCGCAGACCAGCGGGGCGGGATCCGCCGCCAGGTGAAGGAAATCAGCCTGCAGGAAGCGCACGTTCGCCAGCCCCAGCTCGGCCGCCAGCCAGCGGCTGTGGGCGATGTGCTCCGCCAGGAAATCAACGCCGAGGAACTGGCCTTCCGGATGGGCGGCGGCGATCAGGCAGAGCCCGAGCCCCAGGCCCGAGCCCAGCTCAAGATAGCGAAACGGTTGCCCCTCTCCGCCGCGGGGGGAGGGCTGGCCGCGGATCAGGGCCGCCAGATCCAGCCAGCCGGGCACCAGCTCCCGCTGCACGGTGTGGGTGTAGCTGCCGCCTGAGTAGTAGCCGTGGTGGGAGTGCATCGAGAGGGTTGGCTCAGCTGGCGCGCTCCTGGGGGCCGGAGAGCCAATGCTCCAGTCCCTCGCCCAGGAAGGATAGGCCGAGCACCAGGGCGAACATGGCCAGGCCGGGGTAGAGGGCGGTCCACCAGATGCCCGTGGGCACCGCCGTAAGGGCCTGCTGCAGATCCCCACCCCACTCGGGGATGGTTTCCGGCAGCCCGAGCCCGAGGAAGCCGAGCCCCCCGAGCACCAGCACCGCGTCGGCGGCGTTGAGGGTGAGCAGCACCGGCACGGAGGTGATCACGTTGCGCAGCAGATAACGGCGCAGGATCCAGAGGGGGCCGGCGCCGAGGG